>CAIXAY010000470.1 GCA_903917505.1 uncultured beta proteobacterium
CGCATGACCAGCAGTTCCTGACCATCGACCTTGACGGTCTGGCCCGAGTACTTGCCGAACAGGATGCGGTCGCCAACCTTGACGTCTAGCGTGACATGCTTGCCATTGTCGTCGCGCTTGCCCGGACCTACGGACAGGACTTCACCCTGATCAGGTTTCTCGGCGGCGGCATCGGGAATGACGATGCCGGAAGCGGTTTTGCGTTCTTCTTCAAGGCGCTTGACGATCACGCGATCATGTAAAGGACGGATTTTCATGCAATTTCTCCTAGGGGTTTGTGCTCAATTAACGTCTTACTGACTAATCTCTCTGCCCATCCGAGCAGCACGCTCGCCGAGCGAGTGATTAGCACTCACGTCTGACGAGTGCTAATAATAGGGGCGAGTGAGCCAAATTTCAAGGCGCAAGACAGGCTAACGAGCGAATAAATTTTTCGTCGGCGGCCCAAATCGAGTCGCGTGCGCTTCAAAACCGTCGCGAAATCTAGTGGCGACGGCGCTTCTGGCGGCCCGTCCGGGGCAGCGATCAGGCCGTCTGGACAGACTTCATCCAACTATGTGATCACTTATGTCGATGGGGTGCTGCAGATCATTGCGCGGCCAGCGATCCCGGAAATCAGTCCGGTCGCACGGTTTAACCAGCAGACGATCGCGGCGCAGTTCTCGCATCTGGCTTCTGGCCTGCCCTTCCTCGCTCGCTACAGCAGCGATTACCTCAATCCGTCGGTGCGAATCATCGCCGGTGGTTTAAGGCTCGTCCCGTAAGCCTCGAATACGGGCACGCTGCCGAGCAGCCGATGTCGGCTCGCAGCAGTTCGGCCGCTGCCATTGACCGGGACTCGGACGTCCGCGATACTTGAGCGCAACGCTTGCGCGTCTCCGTCCGCAAGAACCCCTGCTTACACTGGAGGAGCCTTATGCCATTGCTAAAGATACAAACCAATGTGACCGTGGCTGCCGATGCCGGACAGGCGCTCGTCGCCGAGGCGTCGAGCGCCGTGGCCGCTTTGCTCGGCAAGCCCGAGCGTTACGTCATGGTGGCGCTGGAGCCGGCAGCGACCATGGCGTTCGCGGGCGACAGCTCGCCGCTGGCCTACCTCGAGATGAAAAGCGTCGGCCTGCCGCAAGGCAGCACGAGCGCCTTGTCCAAAGCGCTGTGGGGATGGAACGGCGGGACCTTCTAGTTACATCGACCGTCATTCTTCCCCTATCAATGTCTTCAAACTCAAGCGCCTAATGGACACCCAGACGATCCCGGAACCGAACGCATGCGCTTGAGCACCGCCGACGCTCGCCGAAGGTCCTCCGTCACCTGGCTGACGGGTGCCCTGGCGGCACTGCTGCTGACATCGTTCAGCGTTTTGAGCGCCGAATTGCCGCCGGCCGTGATCCTCGCCCTCAAGGACGCCGGCATACCGCTGCGCAGCGTCGCGGTCGTCGTACAAGGCGCAGACGCCAGGCAGGCGCTGATCCGGCACAACGCCGAGCAGGCGATGAACCCGGCCTCGGCGATGAAGCTCGTCACGACTTATGCGGCGCTCGAGCTGCTGACGCCAGCCTACACCTGGAAGACCGAGGCACTGTCGGATGCGGCGCCGGTCGACGGCCAACTCGCCGGCGACCTTTATCTGCGCGGCAGCGGCGATCCGCGCCTGGCGCTCGAGCAGTTCTGGCTGCTGTTGCGCCAATTGCGGGCGCGCGGCGTCGCCGACATCAACGGCGATCTGGTCGTGGACCGGAGCGCCTTTGCGCTGCCGCCGCACGACCCGGCCGCCTTCGACAACGAACCGCTGCGCCCGTACAACGCCGGCCCGGATGCCCTGCTGGTCAATCTCAAGAGCGTGCGGCTGACCCTGCGACCGGAGATCGGGCAGCGAACGGTCAGCGTGATCGGCGAGACGCCCGGCGACGACCTGCGCATCGCCAACCGGCTGAAACTGAGCGACGAGAGCTGCGGCGACTGGCGCGAGAAGTTCAAGGTTTCGCTCGCCGACGGCGCGATCGAGCTGCAAGGAAATTTTCCCGCGGCGTGCGGCGAAAAGGCGCTGAACCTTTCGCCCTGGCCGGCCAACGTGCAGGTCGAGCGGCTGTTCCGGGCGCTCTGGCGCGAACTCGGTGGCACCCTGCGCGGCACCCTGCGCGAAGGGCCGACCCCGGCCGCCGCCCGCATGCTCGCCGTGCAGGAGTCGCCGGCGCTCGCCGAGGTGATCCGCGAAATCAACAAGTACAGCAACAACGTGATGGCCCGCCAGGTGTTCCTGACGCTGGCCGCCGAGCGCCCGGCGACCCCCGAGGGCGCGCGCCGGCGCATCGCGGCGTGGCTCGCCGAGAAGGGCTTGAACCTGCCGGGATTGGTGCTCGACAACGGCTCCGGCCTGTCGCGCAGCGAGCGGATTTCCGCCGAAGGTCTCGCAAACTTGCTGCTCGCCGCCTGGAAAAGCCCGGTGATGCCCGAGTTGATGTCCTCGCTGCCCTTGGCCGGAATCGACGGCACGCTGAAGAAGCGGCTCGGCGCCAGCGCGACGATAGGCCGCGCGCATTTGAAGACCGGCTATCTCGAGGGCGTGCGCGCGATCGCCGGCTATGTGCTCGACAGCAGCGACAAGCGCTGGGTCGTCGTGTTTCTGATCAACGACCCTAAATCGCGGCTCGGCAAACCGGCGATGGATGAACTCTTGCGCTGGGTGGCGGAGCACTAAAAACTGCAATTCACCACAACGGGCACAACGCACATGACGAAAATCGAGAATCTGAACTCGATCAGTGCGGCGCGCGCCGTTGCCGGCAAAAAAATTGTCTCATCGTTGTGCCCGTCGTGGTTAAGTTCTTTCCAGCACGTGATCCACCGCGATGCCAGGTGAATGGGCCGCGACGAAGGCTTCGAATTCTTTGGCCGGCATCGGCCTGGCGAAGAAGTAGCCCTGCACTTCATTGCAACCCTTGCGGCGCAGCAGGGCCAGTTGCTCGCTCGTCTCGACGCCCTCGGCGATGGTCTGCAGGCCGAGGCTGGCCGACAGGCCGATGATCGCGTCGACGATCGCCTCGTCTTCGGGGTTGCTCGAGATATCGCGCACGAAGGACTGGTCGATCTTGAGCTTGTAGACCTTGAAGCGCTTGAGGTAGGAGAGCGAAGAATAACCGGTGCCGAAATCGTCGATCGACAGGCGAATTCCACGCGCGTGCAACTCGTCCATGACGGCAATTGCGGCCAGCGGGTTGCCCATCGCCACGCCTTCGGTCAATTCGAGTTCGAGGCAGTGCGCCGGCAGTTTGAATTCATCGAGCACGCCCGAGACCAGCTCGGGCAGGTTGGCCTGGCGAAATTGCACCGCCGAAAGATTGACGGCCACCACCATGTCCGCCATGCCGGCATCCTGCCACGCCTTCATCTGGCCGACCGCCGTGCGCAATACCCACAGCCCGATCGGCAGGATCAGGCCGCTGTCCTCGGCGACCGGAATGAAATCGTTCGGCGCGACCCAGCCGAGATCCGGATGATACCAGCGCACCAGCGCTTCGACGCCAATGATATTGTCATTTTCTAGCGAGATCTGCGGCTGATAGTGCAACTGCAGCTGGCCGAGTTCGACGGCGCGGCGCAGGATGTTTTCGAGTTGCAGCGTCCGGTCCGAACGCTCCTGCATTTCGCGCGTGAAGAAGCGGAAGGAATTGCGGCCGCTCTGCTTGGCCTGATACATCGCTGCGTCGGCGCGCATCGACAGTTCTTCGTAGCTTTCTCCGTCGGCCGGATACATGGCGATCCCCAGCGAAGGCGTGATCGTCAGCTCGTGCGGCGCGATCGTGTAAGGCGTCGAAATGGTCTTGAGCAGTTTTTCGGCGACGTGGGCGACGCC
>CAIXAY010000471.1 GCA_903917505.1 uncultured beta proteobacterium
ATTTACGCGGGGATCAGTTCGTTTACCCTGCTCTCGATCCCGCTTTTCATTCTCGCCGGTGAACTACTCGGCAAAGGCGGGATGTCGGCATTGCTCGTGCGCTTCGTCATCGCCCTGGTGGGATGGATCGCCGGCGGGCTGGGCATATCCGTGGTCGTCGCCACCATGGTGTTCTCGGGAATCTCGGGATCGGTCAACGCCGACGCGGCAGCGATCGGGGCCGTCATGATTCCGATGATGACGAAGGCCGGTTATCGCAAGGAGTGGGCGGCATCGATCGTGGCCGCTGCGGCGGGGACCGGCATCCTGATTCCGCCGTCGATCACCATGATCGTGTTGGGAACGATCGCCAGCATTTCCATCAAGCAGCTCTTTCTCGCTTCGCTGATTCCCGCTTGTGCGCTCGGGATTGCCAAGGCGATCGTCATCTACTACCGGGCCAAGGCGGGCATCGAACCGAGCAACGAAGAGATCACCTTCTCGTTCGCCGAAGTCGGGAGGACCTTCATCGCGGCGCTTCCGCCCTTGTTCGCGCCGGTGATCATCCTCGGCGGGATTCTCTTCGGGATCTTTACGGCAACCGAGGCGGCCGTCGTTGCCGTTCTCTATACGCTGTTCCTGGTGCTGGTGGTCTATCGTTCAATCTCGATGCAAACCCTCTATGAAGTGCTGCTGTCGACGGTGCGGCTGACCGGTGTCGTCGTCGGCCTGGTCGGCGTCGCCTCGGCGATCGCCTACATGTTCGCTTACACCCAGGCGTCCGATGCACTGGTTGCGTGGGCCAGCGGCTTCTCCTCGCATTACTTCCTGTTCGTGACCATCGTCATGATCCTGTTCTGGATTCTCGGCGCGGTCATGGACGGTTTGCCGGCGCTGGTCATCCTGATGCCGCTGTTCATTCCGGTGGCGCAGAGCGCCGGCATGGACCCCATCCATTTCGCCATCTTTTCGCTGGCGATCTTCGGCATCTCGCTGGTAACCCCGCCGATCGGCACCGCGTGCTTCGTCGTATCGGCGATTGCCAAGGTCGAAATGCGGGCCTTGTTTTCGCCGATGACGCCTTTCATCATCATCATGTTCGTGACGATCCTCCTGATCGCCTATGTGCCGTGGCTTTCGCTTGCGGTGCCCCAGAGTCTTGGCGGCTACATTCCGAGGGGGGGCTAGCCGGGAAGCGATGGCCATCGACGGGTGACTCGGTCGGGTCGCTCGTGATCTCGGGCCGGGCGAGCCGCGACCGCCCCAAAGGGTAAAGGCGGCGAAGGACGGCAAAGGCAGCGCCGGATCGGCGTGCCGCAGCTTGCCAGCGAATCAACGAGGACGGACAGGACATTGCGCTTACTACACCTTGCAACCGCGGCTTTGGCTGTGCCCGAGTCGCTCAGCCGCTTCACGTTAATAAGGTTGTCGATATGAAGGGAATCATTACGGCCGCCGAAGCGGCGGCCTTTGTCAAAGACGGATCCTGCCTGGCCATTCAGGGTTCCGGGGGCGGCGCCGGCGAGCCTTCCTTGCTGATCAAGGCGCTGGGAGAACGCTTCCGGCAGCAAGGGTCGCCGCGCGGCATCACCGCCGTGCACTCCACGGGGATCGGTGACAAGAAAGAAATCGGCATGGACTATCTGGCCAGCGAAGGCCTGGTCAAACGCGATATCGCCGGGCACCTCGGCATGGCGCCGAAAATGGGCCGGCTCATCCAGGAAAACAGAGTCGAGGCGTACAACTTCCCGCAAGGCGTGCTGGCGCATATGTACCGCGCCGTGGCCGCGCGCACGCCGGGCGTCATCACCAAAGTCGGCCTGGATACCTATATCGACCCGCGCCTCGAAGGCGGCAAGATGAACGAGGTCACCACCGAGGATCTCGTCAAGGTCATCGAGCTCGAGGGCGAGGAGTGGTTGTTCTGGCCGCGCTTCAAGTTCGACGTCTGTTTCATCCGCGGCACCACCGCGGATACGCGCGGCAACATCTCGTCCGAAGAGGAAGGCGTCTTCCTCGAAGGCATCTCGATCGCCCAGGCCACCCGGGCTTGCGGCGGCGTGGTGATCGCCCAGGTCAAGTACCTGGCCGAGGCCAAGTCGCTCGACCCGCACCTCGTGCGCATTCCCGGCATCTGCGTCGATTATGTGGTGGTCGATCCCGAGCAGAAGCAGACTTGCCTGGATTTCTACAATCCGTCCTACTGCGGGCATATCAAGGTGCCGATGGCGAGCATCCCGCCGATCCCCCTCGACGAGCGCAAGGTCGTCGCGCGGCGCGCGGCCAGGGAGATTTTCAAGGGCGCAGTGGTCAATCTCGGCGTCGGCCAGCCTTCGGGCGTCGCCGCGGTGGCGGCCGAAGAAGGCTTCATCGACGACTTCACCCTGACCGTCGAGCAGGGCGCGGTAGGCGGCACGCCGGTCGGCGGCGTCACTTTCGGTATGGCTTACAACCCCGAAGCGATCGTCGCCATGGACGCCCAGTTCGCCTTCTACGACAGCGGCGGACTCGACGTGGCTTTCCTCGGCATGGCCGAAACCGACCGCGAGGGCAACGTCAATTCGAGCAAGGTGGGCGGCATGCTGGCCGGCTGCGGCGGTTTCATCAACATCACCCAGAACGCCAAGAAGGTCGTTTTCTGCGGCACCTTCACGGCAAAGGATTTCGCCTGCCGCGTCGGCGACGGCAAGCTGACGATCCAAAGCGAAGGAAAGATGCGCAAGTTCGTAAACAAGGTCAACCAGATTACCTTCAGCGCCAAGTACGCTCAGAGCACCGGGCAGCCGGTTCTCTACATTACCGAAAGGGCGGTGTTCTGCCTGAAGGAAGACGGCCTGCATCTGACGGAAATCGCGCCGGGCCTCGATGTGGAGAAAGATATTCTGGCGCACATGGACTTTCGGCCCATCGTCGATCCGGGGCTCAAGACGATGGATCCGGCGTTTTTCAAGTAAGACCTGTTGCATGAAACCGACTGTCGCGAATTCGTCCGCGCCGAAAGGGCACATACAGTCATGATGAATACCGGAAAAAATATGATCGACGTATTGGAAAACGACCCTTTCGCTGCGCTTGGGCGGCATCGGCC
>CAIXAY010000472.1 GCA_903917505.1 uncultured beta proteobacterium
CGCCGATCTCCGCGCTGATCCACGCGGCGACCATGGTCACCGCCGGCATCTTCATGGTCGCGCGCATGTCCTATCTGTTCGAGCTTTCCGACACGGCGCTGTCCTTCGTCATTTTCATCGGCGCGATCACCGCGCTGTTCATGGGCTTCCTCGGCGTCGTCCAGAACGACATCAAGCGGGTCATCGCCTACTCGACGCTGTCGCAGCTCGGCTACATGACCGTCGCGCTCGGCGTCTCGGCCTATTCGGTGGCGATCTTCCACCTTATGACGCACGCCTTCTTCAAGGCGCTGCTCTTCCTCGGCGCGGGTTCGGTGATCATCGGCATGCACCATGACCAGGACATCCGCAACATGGGCGGCCTGCGCAATTACATGCCGATCACCTGGATCACCTCGCTGGTCGGTTCGCTCGCGTTGATCGGGACACCGTTCTTCGCCGGATTCTACTCGAAGGATTCGATCATTGAGGCCGTCGGGCTGTCGCACCTCGCCGGTTCGGGCTTCGCCTACTTCTCGGTGCTGGCCGGCGTGTTCGTCACCGCCTTCTATTCATTCCGCATGTACTTCCTGGTCTTTCATGGCGAGGAACGCTTCGGCAAGGCGCATGGCGATCATGGCCATGCCGATGTGCATGCCAAGACGAACGATCACGGCGCCGAAGTGCACAACGGCGACCACGACGACGAAGAAGTCTCGCCCGATCACCATCACGGCCTCGCGCCTGGCCAGAAGCCGCACGAGACGCCCTGGGTGGTGTGGCTGCCGCTGGTCCTGCTGGCCATCCCCTCGGTGATCATCGGCTACATGACCATAGAGCCCATGCTGTTCGGCGGTTTCTTCAAGGACGCCATTTTCGTCAACGCCGAAGCGCATCCGGTGATGGAAGAACTCACGCAGGAATTCCATGGCGCCATGGCCATGGCCCTGCACGCGGTCGCCTCGCCGGTATTCTGGCTGGCGCTGGCCGGCGTCGTCTCCTCGTGGTTCCTCTACCTCAAGCGTCCGGACCTGCCGGAGAGGATCAAGGCGGCCTTCCTGCCGATCTACACGCTGCTCGACAACAAGTATTACTTCGACAAGTTCAACGAGGTGGTTTTTGCCGGCGGCGCACGCCTGCTCGGCAGAGGGCTGTGGAAGGGCGGCGACGAAGGCGTGATCGACACCTACATCGTCGGCGGTTCCGTCCGTGCGGTCGGATTGTTGGCGACGACGATCCGCTTCTTCCAGTCGGGACACATTTACCACTACGCCTTCACGATGATCTTTGGTGTCTGCGCGCTTCTCTCCTTCTGGCTCCTGCGCGCCTGAACTGCACAAAAAGACTGGGAACGATATGTCAGGTACACCGCTACTCTCACTCGCCATCTGGGTCCCGATTCTGGCCGGATTCGTCGTTCTGGCGACCGGATCGGACCGCAACGCGCCGCTGGCGCGCATGCTCGCCCTGCTCGGCGCGCTGGCCGGTTTTCTCGTCACCATCCCGCTGTACACCGGTTTCGACCTGAGTACGCCGGCGATGCAGTTCGTCGAACTCGCGCCGTGGATACCGCTGTTCAACATCAACTACCATCTCGGTGTCGACGGCATCTCGATGCTCTTCGTGATGCTCAACAGCTTCATCACGGTGATCGTCGTGCTCGCCGGCTGGAAAGTCATCACCAGCAAGATCGGGCAGTACAACGCCGCCTTCCTGATCATGTCGGGGCTGATGAACGGCATCTTCGCCTCGCTCGACGGCGTCCTCTTCTATGTCTTCTTCGAATCCTCGCTGATCCCGCTGTACCTGATCATCGGCGTCTGGGGCGGACCGCGGCGCGTCTATGCGGCGTTCAAGTTCTTCCTGTTTACGCTGGCCGGCTCGCTGCTCTTCCTGATCTCGCTGATCTATCTTTTCCTGCACTCGGGCGGCAGCTTCTCGATTCTCGACTGGCACAAGATGCCGCTCGGCATGGTGCCGCAGATGTGGATCTTCCTCGCTTTCCTGGTCGCTTTTGCCGTCAAGGTGCCGATGTGGCCGGTGCATACATGGCTGCCGGACGCCCACGTCGAGGCGCCGACCGGCGGCTCCATCGTGCTTGCGGCGATCGCACTGAAGCTCGGCGCTTACGGCTTCCTGCGGTTTTCGCTGCCGATCGCGCCGGACGCCTCGCATGAACTGTCCGGCTTCATCGTCGCCCTGTCGCTGATCGCCATCGTCTATATCGGACTCGTCGCGCTGGTCCAGGAAGACATGAAGAAGCTCGTCGCCTACTCGTCGATCGCGCACATGGGTTTCGTCACGCTCGGCTTCTTCATGCTCAGCCCCTCGACCCAGGCCGGCGTGCTTGGCGCCGGCAGCGCCCTCGGCATCGAAGGCGCGCTGGTGCAGATGGTCTCGCACGGCTTCATCGCCGGCGCGATGTTCTACTGCATCGGCGTCATGTACGACCGCGTGCATTCGCGCCAGATCGTCGATTACGGCGGGGTGGTCAACACCATGCCGAAGTTCGCCGCGTTCTTCATGCTGTTCGCCATGGCCAACGCCGGCCTGCCGGCCACCTCGGGTTTCGTCGGCGAGTTCATGGTCATCCTGGCGGCGGTCAAGTTCAACTTCTGGGTGGCTTTCGCGGCGGCGACGACGATGATCGTCGGCGCGGCCTACACGCTGTGGATGTACAAGCGCGTCATCTTCGGCGCGGTGGCCAATCACCATGTCGAGGAGCTGACCGACATCAGCGCGCGCGAGTTCCTGGTGCTGACGCTGCTGGCTGTCGGCGCGCTCGGCCTCGGCCTGTACCCGCATCCTTTCACTGAAGTCATGCACAGTTCGGTCAACGAGCTGCTGCGTCACATCGCCGTAAGCAAGATCCTATAACTGGTATCCGCTATGACGCTTGCCGAAATGCAATTTGTTCCGCCCGATCTACGCCTGGCCAGTGCGGAAATCTTCATGCTGGCGATGGCCTGCGTGATCATGATCGTCGACCTCTTCGTCAAGGACAAGAAGCGCACGGTGACTTACGTGCTGACCCAGCTGACCCTGGTCGGCGCGGCGGTGGTCACCGTCATGACCGTGACCGGGCAGGTGGTCTACACCTTCAGCAATATGTACGTCGGCGACCTGATGGGCGACTTACTGAAGCTGCTCACCTACATTACCGTAATCGTCGTCCTCGCCTACTCGCGCGGCTACATTAACGACCGGCCGCAGATGGCCAAGGGCGAGTTCTATTCGCTGACCCTGTTCGCGACGCTCGGCATGATGGTCATGATTTCGGCCAATCATTTCCTGATCGTTTATATCGGCATCGAGCTGCTCTCGCTGTCGCTTTACGCGATGGTCGCCTTGAACCGCGATTCGATCCCGGCGACCGAGGCGGCGATGAAGTACTTCGTGCTCGGCGCGCTAGCCTCGGGCCTCTTGCTCTACGGCATGTCGATGATTTACGGCGCGACCGGTTCGCTCGAAATCTCGACGGTTGCCGAGCGCCTGTTCGGCGGCCAGGGTAACCGCCTTATCCTGGTTTTCGGCGTCGTCTTCCTGGTCTCCGGCATCGCCTTCAAGCTCGGCGTCGTTCCCTTCCACATGTGGATTCCCGACGTCTATCACGGCGCCCCGACGGCGGTGACGCTGTTCATCGCCAGCGCGCCCAAGCTCGCCGCTTTCGCGATGATCATGCGCATGCTGGTCAGCGGCCTGCTGGTCGCCGCGCCGGACTGGCAGTATATGCTGCTGATCCTGTCGATCCTGTCGATGACCGTCGGCAATTTCGCGGCCATCGCGCAGACCAACCTGAAACGCATGCTCGCCTACTCGGCGATCGCGCACATGGGCTTCATGCTGCTCGGCCTTGTTGTCGGTATCGTCAACAACGACGCGCACAACGCGATCAACGCCTACAGCGCGGCGATGTTCTACGTGATCAGCTACGTGCTGACCAGCGCCGCGACTTTCGGCATGATCATGCTGCTCGCCCGCGGCGGTTTCGAGGCCGACGAGATCAGCGATTTCGCCGGGCTCAACAAGCGCAGCCCGTGGTTCGCCGCGGTGATGATGATGATGATGTTCTCGCTCGCGGGGATA
>CAIXAY010000473.1 GCA_903917505.1 uncultured beta proteobacterium
AGCCCGAGATCGGGAACGAAGGCGAAATGCTCGTCGGGAGAAAAGATCACGGAATGCGCGTGCGGCCCGCGCTGCCGGTTCGGATCGATGCTGGATCCCTGGTGCTGGATGAAGTCGCTGGCCGGCGCCAGGCTGCCGTCGACCTTGACCGGCAGCACGCAGACGCTGCCGCTCATGAAGTTGGCGACGAAAATATGCCGGCCGTCGCCGGCGACCTCGACGTGACAGGGATCGGTGCCGTGCGTCATCTGCCGGTTGAGGAAGGTGAGCGCGCCCGAGGCCGGATCGACGGCGAAAGCGCTGACCGTTCCGGTCGGAATGTCCTGCCAGGTCTTCAACTCGTTCACTGCGTACAGGAAGCGGTGCGCCGGATCGAAAGCCAGATACGAGGGGTTGACCACGCCGGTCGTTTCGCCCGCCGCTTCGAGCGCGCCGGAAGCGCGGTCGAGGCGGTAGCGGTAAATGCCCCGGCCTTTGCCTTCGAGGATTTTCCCGGTGCCGAAGAGAATCGGCTCGGTGTAGGTGCCGACGTAGAGGTAGGTTTCCGCTTTCACTTTGAGAACTCCCGCATGCTTAGGGTCGCATCGTCATTCCGGCTTGCGCCGGGATGACGGCATTATCGGGGTGTAAGCCTTATGGACGCGCCGCTTCCGGACCGTTCGGCTCGATCACCACCTTGACCGCGCCGTCCTTGCGTTCGACGAAGGTGTACAGGGCCTGGGCGAAATCGTCGAGCGGGAAGACGTGGCTGATCAGATCGCTGACCACCAGCCGTCCGGCGGCGATCGCTTCGATGATCTTCCACGACACGTTCGGGTTGGCGCGCGACCCGAAAATGGCGATTTCATTGTGTACGATGTACTTGTACGGCAGCTTCTCTTCGACCGTGTCCGGCGGCACGCCGAGCAGGGCAACGCTGCCGCCCTTGCGCACCATGCGCACGGCCTGGGCGAAAGTGCCCTCCGCGCCGGAGCATTCGAAAGCCTCATCGACGCCTTCGCCGCCGGTGGCGCGGCGCACCGCTGCGACCGGATCCTCCTGCTCGAAATTGATCGCCAGGTCGGCGCCGAGCTTGACCGCCGTTTGCAGTCGCGAACCGCGGCCGACCATGATCACCCTGGCGGCGCCGAGGATGCGGGCGAAGCGCATGGCGATGAGGCCGATCGGTCCAGGCCCGATGACGACGACGGTGCCGCCGGCGGTGATGCCGGAGAGTTCCATGCCATGCAGCGTGACGCCGGCGGTGTCGACCAGCGCGCCTTCTCGGAAGCTCACATTGGCCGGCATTTTCTTGATGCTCTTGATCGAATAGACGTTGTACTGCGCGTAGGCGCCCGGCGTGATGAAACCGTAATGGCGGTGCCCGCTTTCGGCGCGGCCGTAATTGAGGCAAATGGTGTAGCGTCCGGCCAGGCAGTGGCGGCAATGACCGCAGCCCTTGTGCGCTTCGCCGGCGACGCGATCGCCGATCGCGAAACCGCTGGCCTCGGGTCCGACCGCGACGACTTCGCCCGACCACTCATGGCCCGGCGTGAACGGGTAGGACGGCGGCCAGATGCCGGCCAGGCCGCCGCGAATGATTTCCGGGTCGCTGCCGCAGATGGCCACCGCCCGTATTTTGCAGAGGACTTCCCCGGCGCCGGGGACGGGCACGGCCACGTGCTGGATTTCGAATTTTCCGGGCGAAGTCAGGACCAGCGCTTTCATTTTTTCAGGCAGGGACATCGTCATTTCCTTTCAGGTGTTCCGCGAAGCGTTATCGATGTTCGGATGATTCTCAGTCGCGCGAGAGCCAGATGCGCCCGATCAGGTCGCCCGATTCGAGCCGCGCGGCGGCCGCGCCAATCTGCTCCAACGGGTAGGAGGCACCGAGGACGGGCGTCAGCTGGCCACGCTGCACCAGGTCGACGACCGATATCAGATCCTGCTTGGTGCTGCCGCGGCAGCCGATGATCTCGAGCTCGGTCTTGAACAGCGGCATCGACGGGACTTCGAAACTTTCGTCGAGATAGGCGACGACCAGGAACTTGCCGCCCGGGCGCAACAGTGCGAGACCTTCGCGCACGCTCTCACGCGTGCCGATATTGTCGACGACGACGTCCACCCCCTCGCCGCCGGTGAATTCGGCGACCGCCCCGGCCAGCGGTTGCGTCGCCGTGTTGATGCCGATGGCGCCGTACTTTTCGGCGAGCGCCAGGCGCTGCGGCTGGCGGCTCGTGGCCATGACCTGCGCGCCGGCGCTCTTGGCGATCTGTACGCCGTGAATGCCGAGGCCGCCGACGCCGAGGATCAGGATGCGCTGGCCGATACCGATGCTGGCCTTGCCGATCAGGCTGTGGTACATGCACGCGACAGCGTCGGGCAGGATCGCCGCCGCTTCGTAGGAGATTCCTGCCGGCAGCGCGACGAGGTTGGCCGCCGGCACCGCGACGTATTCCGCGTGGCCGCCGTCGCGCTCGAAGCCGATGCGCTGCATCGCGCGGCACAGCTGCGTTTCGCCGGAGAGGCAGAAGCGGCAGCGGCCGCAGGTGACGTCGACGGCCGCGGTGACGCGATCGCCGGTCTTCCAGCGGGCGACGCCGGCGCCGATTTCGACGATCTCGCCGGCCAGTTCGTGGCCGAGGACGCGCGGCAAGAGCCCGAGCGGCTGACGCCCCGACAGCAGATGCAGATCGGTGCTGCACAGGCCGCTGGCGCGCACGCGGATCAGCACTTCGCCGAACGCGGGTTGCGGCACGGGTCGCTCGGCGACGGTCAGCGATCCGCCGTAATTGGCGACGATGACGGCACGCATGGTCTGGCTCATGCTATTCCTTGAGGCCGGTTGCGGCGATGCCCTGGATGAAGGCGCGCTGCAGGAAGAAGAAGAGGAGGATCATCGGCAGCGTGCCGAGCACGGCGATGGCCATCAGCTGATCCCAGGAGGTCCCGTAGCTGCTCATGAACAGCGAGATGCCGAGCGGCAGGGTGCGCAGCG
>CAIXAY010000474.1 GCA_903917505.1 uncultured beta proteobacterium
CGATGAAGGCCTGCACCAGCGCCGGTTCGCGCGCCACCAGCATGGGCACCGCGAACTGCGGGAATTCCAGAATCGACAGTTTCTCGGAGTGGTCGCGCAACGCCCGCGGCTTGTTGAAAACGTGTGCGCCCTCGGCCTCGGCGCGCTCGAGCAGCCAGGTGGTGGCGACATATTCGATGTCGAAGGGCGGATCCTTGCGCATCACCACCGCGGCGAAATCGCGCAGCGGCACGACATGCCGGTCGATTTCGACGAACCACGGCGCATCGTCATCGAGCATCTCGATGTGCGCCGCTTCGGCGCAGACACCCTGCAGCGCCGACCAGTGAATCGCCGGCTGCAGGATCACCCACACCGCATGCCCGGCATCCTGCGCCGCACGCATCATGTCGATGCTGCTGTCCTTGTAGGCCTTGAGCGAATCGAGCGGGTCGACGATGAAAGCGAAGCGCATGAATTTTCTCCTGGGCGGGAACTGCTAAGGTCCAAAAATTAACCACAACGGGCACGACGGACACAACGAAGAGCGAAACAACAATGCGATTTTTTCGTTGTGCCCGTTGTGGTGAATGCTTTTAATTCCTACCCTTCGCTCGGCGCGGTGCGTTCGAGTTCGAGCGAGGCCGCGAGTTGCGCCAGGCGGGCCACAACGCCGTAGGCGTAAAAGCGGTTCGGCGGGGCGTCGGGCGTCTGGCATTGGTCGGGATAGGAACAGCTGGTCTCGAAGGCCAGCGGTTCGAAGTGCATGCCCGGCGCATTGAGGTTCTCGTCCTCGCCGCGGCCGCTGTGCACGCGGTAGAAACCGCCGACGACGTAGCGGTCGATCATGTAGACGACCGGTTCGGCGACGCCGTCGGAGACACGCTCCTTGGTGTGCACGCCTTCCTGGATGATCACCTGCGAGACGCTCATGCCTTCCTTGATCACCGACATCTTGTTGCGCTGCTTGCGGTTGAGGCCGGTGACTTCGGACGCGTCCTTGACCGTCATCACGCCCATGCCGTAAGTGCCGGCGTCAGCCTTGACGACGACATAGGGCGTCTCGTCGATGGCGTACTGCTTGTATTTCTCGCGGATCATGCCGAGCACCGCGTCGACATTGGAGGCCAGGCACTCCTCGCCCTGTCTTTCGTGGAAATTGACGCTGCTGCATACCGAGAAATAGGGGTTGATCTGCCACGGATCGATGCCGAGCAGCTTGGCAAAATCGTCGGCGACTTCGTCATAGGCGGCGAAGTGATTCGACTTGCGGCGCACCGCCCAGCCGGCGTGCAGCGGCGGCAGGACGAACTGATCGTCGAGGCCCTTGAGGATCTCCGGAATGCCTGCCGAAAGATCGTTGTTGAGCAGGATGGCGCACGGGTCGAAGCCGTCGAGCCCGAGCCGGTGCTTGCCGCATACCAGGGGTTCGAGCAACAGCGTCGTGCCGTCCTGCAGGTCGACGGATGTCGGCTTGTCGATCTCGGGCGACAGCGAACCGAGGCGCACCTCGAGGCCGGTCAGGCGCAGAATCGAAACGAGCCGGGCGACGTTCTGCAGGTAGAACAGATTGCGCGTGTGATTTTCGGGAATCAGCAGCAGGCGCTTGGCGCTCGGGCAGATCTTTTCGATCGCCGTCATCGCCGCCTGCACGCAGAGCGGCAGGAAAGCCGAATTCAGGTTGTTGAAACCGCCGGGAAAGAGATTCATGTCGACCGGCGCCAGCTTGAAACCGGAATTGCGCAGATCGACCGAGCCGTAGAACGGCGGCGTATGCTCCTGCCACTGGCTGCGCAGCCAGTGCTCGATGTCCGACGCGGCATTGAGGAATCTGGCTTCCAGCGCCAGCAGGGGGCCGGTGAGGGCGGTGGTCAAATGCGGAACCATGGTCTATCTCCAATTGCGCCGGACGGCGGCCTGAGCCTTGCGGATCAGAGAAGTTTCCTGAGCTTGTCCCACCATGTTACACCGGCCTGCGGCAGGAACGCGCGGAAGGACCTCGGCAGCGGCGTCTGTTCGAGGCTGCGCTGCGTGAACAGAAAGCGTCCATCGCAGATGAAGCCGAGATCGTTCCAGTCGACCGCATTGAGCGCGGCGGCGAATTGCGCGGCATCGACCGCCGGATCGCGTGGAAAGATGGCCAGCACCGAACCGTCATAGTGCGTGCAGTCGTGGGTGAAGAAAGGCTGCGCCCGGCGCGTCTTGCCATTGACATAGACGCGTGGTTGCGCGGATTGGAAATAGCCGCGCCCCCATTGCCACCAGTTGGATTCGTCGTAAGCGCGGATGCGCCGCGCGATCAGCCGCTCGCGGTGCGGCAGCAGCGCTTGCGGCGGCGGCTCGCCGGGTTCGCACCAGATCATGCGCCGCGTCCTGCCGTCGGCGATGGTCGACGAGCAGACGAAGTCGCGGTCGCCGTATTCATCGCTGGCGTAAACGTCGTCGGCGCCCGATACCGCGCCGACCTTGACGAAAGCGATGTCGGAAAGATGCAGCGGATAGGCGTGGCGGGTGAACATCAGATGCCCGCCGCTTTCGACGAAACGGCGTTTCTCCCAGCGCAGCTGGTCGAAGCCGGCGACGCCATCGGCCAGGCCGAGCGTCGCATAACGCGAACGCCGCGCCCGCTTGCCGAGTTCGAAGCGCCAGATCGCGCAGTTCGGCGTCGCGCCGTCGAACAGGTGCAGGTCGCCGAGGTCGATGAAATCGGTGATCGTTCCGGCGGCGAACAGCAGCCGGTTGAGCGGTACCGCCGAAGTCGCCTTGAGCAGGTCGCGCGGGGTGATGAAGATCAGCTCGCCGCCGGGTGCCAGATGGCGCAGGCATTTCTCGATGAAGAACAGGTACAGGTTGGCGCGCCCGTCGAGCACGCTGTCCTCGGTCAGGCGCCGCGTCGCTTGCGAAATGTCGTGATAGCGGATGTAGGGCGGGTTGCCGATGATCGTCGCGAACCGCTCGTCCTCCGGCAGCGCGAAGAAATCCATGACCTGCGCGCCCGGCGTCGCGTGGCGCGGGTCGATCTCGATCCCCAGCGCGCCGGGGAAATGCCGCAGGAAGGCCCCGTCGCCGCAGGCCGGTTCGAGCACGCGGCCGCGGTTGCGCACCAGCGCGCGCATGCAATCGACGATCGCCGGCGGCGTGAAGATCTGGCCGAGCCCGCTCACATCGCATTCGGCGGGCTCAAGTTCGGCTACAGGGGCAGGAGACATTTTCGGGCTGACAGAGCCAGGTCGCAAAGCGCCTGAGTATACGGCAAGATGGCCTTGGATTCATGGGGGCGATGGTCGCCGGTGGCCCGGCGCTTGGATTGAAAGGCGGATATGGCGGCAGACAGCGAGCCGGTTGAACGGGTGACCGTATGGCAATGCATCGGTTGCGGAAAAATCGAGGCGCCGCGGCCGTGCATCGGCGTATGCACGGATCGCAAGACGGCCATGGTCTACGCCTGGCAGCACGACGCCGCGCTGGCTGAGGCCGCGGCGCGTGCCGCGAAGCTCGAAGGGCTGGTGCGGCGGCTGGCCTGCATCACCCCGCGCGGCGGCGCATGGGAATCGTCCTACCGCGCCCTGCAGGCCGAGGCTCGCCAAGCCTTGCGCTGTGCCCCGCCAATTACCGCGCCGGCGCGAAAGGAGTAGAGTATTGTGCGCATTCATCTGAGAAACTCGGGGAGAACAAGCGATGCGCATTCTGATCTTGGGCGCGGGCGGCATCGGCGGCTATTTCGGCGCCAGAATCCAGGCCGCCGGCGGTGATGTCACCTTCCTCGTGCGACCGGCGCGGGCCGCGCAATTGCGCGCCGGCGGCCTGAAAGTCCTCAGCTCTTTCGGCGACCTGCAGCTGACGCCCAGGGCGCTGACCACCGATGAATTGCGCGAAACCTTCGACGTCGTCATCGTGTCGTGCAAGGCCTACGACCTGGCTTCGGCGATGGATTCGATCGCACCGGCTATCGGTCAAGACAGCGTCATCGTGCCGCTCCTGAACGGCGTTCGCCACATCGACGCGCTGGTGGAGCGTTTCGGTTCCGCGCGGGTGCTCGGCGGTGTCGCGCTGATTTCGACGATGCTCGCGCCGAACGGCGAAATAAGGCATTTGAACAAGATGCACCGGCTGGTCATCGGTGCCCGCAGCATGCCGCCCTCGCGCTGGCTGCAGCCGCTCGCCGATCTGCTGGGCAAGACGGCGATCGACTTCACGCTTGCCGACAACATCGAACAGGCGATGTGGGACAAGATCGTCTTCCTCTCGTCGCTGGCCGGCGCGACCTGCACGCTGCGCGCCAGCATCGGCGACATCCTCAACACCGTCTATGGCGAGGAATTCATCAAGGGCCTGCTCGCCGACTGCGCGCGCATCGCCGCCGGCAGCGGCCATGCGGTCGCCGAAGCGCAGCTCGCGGGCTATGGCAAGCTCCTGACCGAAAAGGGATCGGCACTGGTCGCCTCGATGCTGCGTGACGTCGAGCGCGGCGGCGCGACCGAAGCCGACCACATTCTCGGCGACCTGGTCGGCCGCGCCCAGGCGCAAGGCCTCGATGCCCATTGCCTGAAGCTCGCCTACGCGCATCTGCAGGCCTACGACCTGCGCCGCAAGAGCGGCGCGGCGCTGCCGGTTTTGCGCTAAGGAAGGCGCTTGCAGACGATACGCCAGTACCAGGTCGACGCCTTCACGACGCGGCCTTTCGGCGGCAACCCGGCGGCCGTCTGTCCGCTCGCCGCCTGGCTGCCCGACAGCCTGATGCAGGCCATCGCCGAGGAAAACAACCTGGCCGAAACGGCCTTCTTCGTGCCCTCGGTCAAGGGCTTCCGGCTGCGCTGGTTTACGCCCGTCTGCGAAGTCGAACTGTGCGGACACGCGACCCTCGCCGCGGCGCACGTGCTGTTCGAGATCATGGGTTATGCCGAGCCGGCGATCGTCTTCGAGACGCAGAGCGGCGAGCTCGTCGTCAAGCGCCACGGCAAGCTGTACGAGATGGATTTTCCGGCGCAGCCCCCGCTTGCCTGCCCGATACCCGACACCCTGGTCAAGGGCCTCGGGCAAACGCCGCTCGAAGTGCTGGTGGCGGCCGATTACCTCGCCATCTTCGACTGCGAGGAAACGGTTCGCGCCATCGTTCCGGATCACGCCATCCTCGGCCGGCTCGAGCGGCGCGGCGTGATCGTCAGCGCGCCGGGCCGCAACGTCGATTTCGTCAGCCGCTTCTTCGCCCCGCGTTACGGAATTCCCGAAGATCCGGTGACCGGTTCAGCGCACTGCGAACTCGCGCCCTACTGGGCGAAGCGGCTCGGCAAGGACAGCCTGGTCGCCCGCCAGCTGTCGAGGCGCGGCGGCAACCTGCTGTGCGAGCTGAAAGGCGACCGTGTGGTGCTGTGCGGCGCAGCGGTCACCGTCATGGTGGCGACGGTGACCTTGCCCGACTGAAACGCCAAGGCACGTTGGGCCGGCGCTTGGCGAAGCACGGCAAGGGACTTGGAAAACACTACGCTGCGATAAGTCCGGCCTGTGAATTGCAATGTCTCCGTGATGCCGAAACCCTGACGCTGATAGTAATCGATCAGATGATCCGCAGCCTCGGGGGTGTCAAGCGCAAGCCACGGGTAGCCACGCTGAAGCGCCCAGTGTTCGGCGAGACGAAGCAGTACGCTGCCTATTCCACGGCCATGAAAGCGCGGATCGACGGCCAACTGGCGCAGCGTGGCCACCCTGTCGTTGCGATAGTGCGCGCTGGCCGAGCTGGCGTCTGGCGGATACAGGGTAATCGTCCCGACGATCACACCGCCGTGCAAGGCCACGAAGCATTCGCCGCGAGAGATTCGCTGGCGCGTCATTTCCGGGGACTGGCTCGCACAGGAACAGGGAATGCCCATTGCGCCGATTCGCGAAAAGGCGCGGTGCAACAGGTCGGTAAGATCTTCGATGCTGTCAGCATTTTGCAGCCGGCGCAGGCGGATGTCGGCCGGCGTTGCGATCCGGTCCATCCAGTCGGGATCGGGTCTGAGTTTCGCTTCCTTGCCACACGCTTTGCGTGGCGTCGAGCCCGGCGCGCTCAATTTTGCTCCCGCGAGAGCATCGGGGTGGCCCGGGTCACTGTCATCAAATACCAATCAGCGCTTGTCAAGACCAGAGTTTGACGTTCCGGCGCAGACCCGGGACAAGGCTTTGCGCCAATTCACGCTGGTTCTCGAATCGCCGCGGTCTTTGCGACCAGACCCGCTCGACATACGAGACAAGAGCGTGGATGACGTAGAAACTGGCGGCGA
>CAIXAY010000475.1 GCA_903917505.1 uncultured beta proteobacterium
AAGCCCGAGCAGTGGTAGGCGCTCGCGGCGTGCGCGAGGTGGTGTTCGACCGGGATGATCTCGATCTTCTCAAGATCAAAGCCGAGTTGCACCAGGCACCACTCGATGCGCTTCTTGTAGCGGGTGTAGCGCCGGTTGCCGGCGAAGATCGCGTCGAGCGAGCGGTCGGGCGCATAGAGATAGCGTTTGGCGTAATGCCAGCGCGCCTTGCCGAGCAGGCTGATCGGCGCGTAGGGGATGGCCACGGCGTCGACGTCGGCCGGCTTGATGCCGGCGAACTGCAGGCAGAACTTGGCTGCTTCGTAGGGCATGCGGTGCTTGGCATGCTTGTCGCGCACGAAGCGTTCCTCCTCGGCGGCGGCGACGAGTTTGCCGTCGATGTAAAGCGCCGCTGAAGGATCGTGGGTCAGCGCGCCGGAAAGTCCGAGTATGGTCAGTGCCAAGGTTTAGGTCCTACAGGATTGCCTGCGTCAACATAACTGCATAACATCCGGCGCAGTTAGCAAAGATTTCAAGTATACCCGACTGCCGTGTTGCCGGCTCGCCGGACACGCGCTGCAGTCAACGGCTTGCGCCCACGAACCCTCGATCAAAGGGCTCCGTCCTGCTGGCCTTGCTGTGTCGATTTCAGCCCAAGCCGCCGGCCGGCGCGATCTACGGATAGATCGGCGCTTCGCCTTCCGGGCGGGTTCTGAAACGGCGGTGCACCCAGTAATACTGCTCGGGCATGGTGCGCACTGCGGCCTCGATCCAGGCGTTCATGCGCGCCGTGTCGGCCTCGACGTCGGCGGTCGGAAAATCGGTCCACGCGTCGCCGATTTCGATGCGGTAGCCCTGGCCGCCCGGCAGCGTGCGCGTCACGCAGGGAACGACGGCGGCCCCTGCCGCTTTCGCCAGGCGCGAGAGCCCGCTGATCGTCGCCGTCTGAATGCCGAAAAACGGGACGAAGATCGAATCGCGCCGGTGGTGATTCAAGTCCGGCAGATAGTATAAGGGGCGGCCGGCTTTCATCGCCTTGACCGTCGCCCGGGCGCCGTCGCGGCGCGTCAGCAGCAGTTGCTTGCCGAAGCGCAGGCGGCCCCTGAGCAGCAGGCGGTTGAATAACGCGCTGGCCTGCGCCGCATAAATGCTGACCACGTCGAAACGCATGGCGATCGCCACGCCGCCGGCGTCGAGTCCGACAAAGTGCGGCGCGAGCAGGATGACCGGCTTTCCGGCCGCGCGCAAAGCCCGGATCTTTTCGTCGCCCTCGACGTGGAGCAGCCGCGTGAGACGCTCTTCGCTGGCCCACCAGAAAATGCTGCGCTCGAGAAAGCTGCGGGCGAGAGCCTGGAAATGCGCCTTGGCCAGTTGCCTGCGCTCTGCTTCGTCGAGTTCCGGAAAACACAAACTCAGATTGATACGGACAATTCGCCTGCGGTGCGCTCCCACATAGTAGAGCAGCAGCCCCAGCCAACGGCCTAACGCGGCGATCAGCGACAGCGGCAGGAAATGCAGCAGCCACAGCAAGGCCACCGCGGGCAGGCTGGCCAGGGTGCTCAGCACGGGCGTCGCGGAGCGCCGCCGGCAGCGGCGCCCAGGAGATTTGAAATTGCCATGGAGAGAAGTATAGTCATGCGGTCTGGCGGATCGTCGCGTCGCGGCATTGTATTGCCATTCGCCATCGATCACCACTTTCGACGGATTGAAGCCCGCATGACCGTTCATATTTCAGCCATCACCGTGAGTGACGTCCCCGCCGTCGCGGCGCTGGCGCGCCTCGTCTGGCAGGATGCGTATGCGGATATCATCACGCAGGCGCAGATCGACTACATGCTCGAGGAGCGCTACAACGCGGCGCGCCTGCGCGGCGAACTCGAAGCCGCCGGCATCTGGTGGGACAAGGCGACGGTAGCCGGGCAGATGGTCGCGTTCGCCTCGACCCTGCTCGGCCCGGCGGCGCGGGAAATGAAAGTCGACAAGCTTTATGTCGCGCCGCAATGGCAGCGCCGCGGGCTCGGCGGCCGCCTGCTTGCGCACCTCGCCGAACGTGCGCTGGCGCAGGGTTGCGACACGCTTTTATTGGCGGTCAATAAGCGCAACGAACGGGCGATTGCCGCCTACCGGAAGCATGGCTTCGGCGTGCGCGAAGCGGTCTGCGTCGATATCGGCAACGATTTTGTCATGGACGACTTTATAATGGTCAAATCATTGCGCTGACGGAATCGGGCAGACCAGGTGAAACTCAGGTTTACAAAAATGCACGGCTTGGGCAACGACTTCGTCGTCATTGACGGCGTGCGCCAGTCGGTCAGCCTGACGCCGGCGCAGCTGCGCTTTCTCGGCGACCGGCATTTCGGCGTCGGCTGCGATCAGATTCTGCTCGTCGAAGCGGCGAGCAGCCCGGACATCGATTTCCGTTACCGCATTTTCAATGCCAATGGCAATGAGGTCGAGCAGTGCGGCAACGGCGCGCGCTGTTTCGTCCGCTTTGTGCACGACCAGGGCCTCTGTGCCAAGCGCGAGATTCGCGTCGAAACGCTGGGCGGCGTGATTGCGCCGCGTCTCGAAGCAGACGGCGAGGTGACGGTGGCCATGGGCGTGCCGGTGTTCGTCCCGGAAGAAATTCCCTTCATCAGCGCGAGCGGCGATCTGGTGCAGCGCCTGCGGGTCGGCAACGACGACGTCGACATTACCGCCGTGTCGATGGGCAATCCGCACGCCGTGCAGCTGGTCGCCGACGTCGATACGGCGCCGGTTGCCGTGCAGGGGCCACTGATCGAGTCGCACCCGCGCTTCCCGCGCCAGGTCAATGCCGGCTTCATGCAGGTCGTGACGCGCCAGGACATCCGCCTGCGCGTCTTCGAGCGCGGCGCCGGCGAGACACTGGCTTGCGGTAGCGGCGCCTGCGCCGCCGTCGTCGCCGGGATTGCGCGCGGCCTGCTCGATTCGCCGGTGCGCGTGGCGACGCGCGGCGGCGAACTGGAAATTGCCTGGGGCGGCCCGCGCACGCCCGTGCTGATGACCGGACCTGCGGTCAGCGTCTTTACCGGAGAGATCGAACTATGAATTCAGAAGAAGTCGTCCAGTATCTGCAAGACAATCCGCAGTTCTTCGAGGAGCAGGCCGAGCGCATATCGCGGCTGGTGATTCCGCATCCGCACGGCGGGCGGACCATCTCGATCACCGAACGCCAGATGCTCAGCCTGCGCGACAAGAACAAGCAGCTCGAAGGCAAGATGGGCGAGCTCTTGCAGTTCGGCGAGGAAAACGACACGATCAGCGAAAAGATGCATCGCCTCGCCGTGGCGATGATCGCCGCAGCCAATTTCCAGGCGGTGCTGCATACGCTGAACTTCCATCTGCGCGACGATTTTTCGATTCCGAACGTCGCCCTGCGCTTGTGGGAGCGGCCGGAAAACGCCGAGGAATTGCCCGAGTTCGCGGCGGTCAGCGAAGAGCTGCAGGTGTTTTCCGAGACCCTCAATCAACCCTATTGCGGCTCGACCGCCGGCTTTGAAACGTCGTCGTGGTTCGGCGCGGCCTCGTCGCACGTGCGCTCGCAGGCGCTGATCGCCATGCGCAATGGCGGCGGCACGACCGGCCTGATCGCGCTGGGCAGCGAGGACCCGCGGCGCTTCTATGCCGGCATGGGCACGCTCTATCTCGAACGCCTGGGCGAAATGGCTTCGGCGGCGCTCGCCCGCGTTCTGCGCTGATGCAAGCGCTTTTGCCAGCACTCGCCGCCGAGCCGTCGGTCGAGTCGTATCTCGACGAACTCGCGCAACAGCGGCGGCTGTCGCCGCACACGGTCAGCAACTATCGGCGCGATCTTCGCGCCCTGTGCAGCTTGACCGGCGAACTGCCCGGCAAGTGCGCGCTCGCCAGCCTGGGGCCACACCACATTCGCCGTTTCGTCGCCGAGCTGCACACCCGCGGACTCGGCGGGCGTTCGCTGGCGCGCGTGCTCTCGGCCTGGCGCGGCTATTACCGCTGGCTGGCCCGGCACGGCGCGGCGACGGCCAATCCCGTCGAAGGCGTGCGCGCGCCGAAAAGTCCGAAGCGCCTGCCGAAAGTCCTGTCCCCCGACGAAGCCAACCGCCTGCTCGAAGTCAGCGGCGGGGCCGGCGACGCGCCGCTGGAAATACGCGATCAGGCGATGTTCGAGCTCTTCTATTCATCCGGCCTGCGTCTTGCCGAACTCGCGGCCCTCGATGTTTCCTGCTTGCCCGATATCGTCGCCGGCGAATTGCGCGTTCTCGGCAAGCGCAGCAAGCTGCGCGTCGTCCCGGTCGGCTCGGTGGCGCGCGCGGCGGTCGGCCGCTGGGGACAGCGCCGGCCTGAAGTCGCGGCGGCCGGGCAGGCGGCCTTGTTCGTCGGGCAGCGCGGTGGCCGGATCAATCCGCGCGTGATCGAGGAGCGGCTCAAGCGGCGCGCGCTGGCGCAGGGATTGCCGCTCAACGTGCATCCGCACATGTTGCGCCACTCCTTCGCCTCGCATGTCCTGCAATCGTCAGGCGACTTGCGCGCAGTGCAGGAAATGCTCGGCCACGCCAGCATTGCCTCGACGCAGGTTTATACCCACCTCGATTTTCAGCACCTGGCCAAGGTCTACGACAAGGCCCATCCGCGGGCCAAGCGGAAGTGACTTAGGAGCGCAAGGCCGGCAACTGGTCGGCGCGCGCGACGAAACCGAGGGCCACGCCGTTGTTGCAATAGCGCTTGCCGGTCGGTTGCGGGCCGTCGTTGAAAACGTGGCCCTGGTGACCGCCGCAACGGGCGCAGTGGTATTCGGTGCGCGGATAGATGATCTTGAAATCGGTCTTGGTCACGATGGCGCCGGGCAGGGGTTGCCAGAAACTCGGCCAGCCGGTGCCGCTTTCGTATTTCGTCTTGCTGTCGAACAAGGGCAGGTAACAGGCCGCGCAGATGAAGTTCCCGTCGCGCTTCTCGCTGTTGAGCGGGCTCGTTCCGGCCGGCTCCGTGTCTTCCTCGAAGAGCACGCGATAGGCCGCGTGCGGCAGCAGCGCAGCCCATTCGGCCTTGGTCTTGACGAGCCGCGCCGCGCCGCCTTCGGCGGCGACGGCGAATTGCCCGGCCGGCCCCGGCAGCACGAAGGCCGATAAAGCGCCCAGCCATTTGAACGATTGACGACGGGTCATGAGGGTCTCCGTGAATTCGATTGATTTGATCCTGTTCGGCAGTGTATCGCCACGACAGTTCCCGGCGCCGGCGCGCGGCCATGGATTCCGCGATGCCGGTAAGTTATTGCAACCATGTTGCATCTGACGTTGAGCTATGCTCTAATCGTCGAACCCATTCCGGCCGGGATACTCGCTTTGTCTGTTCCGCATCTCCCCAGCGTCGATGCCGTCGCCGAGCAAATTCGGCGCACCGGCGCGCGCGCGACGCCGGCGCGCATCCGCGTTCTGCAACTGTTGCGCGCGGCGCCCGATGCGCTCACGCATAACGAGATCGAGGCCGCCCTGGGCGACCTGGCGATCGACCGCGTGACCCTCTACCGCGTGCTCGACTGGCTGGCCGACAGCGGCTTGGCGCACAAGAACACCGATGCCCATCGCGTCTATCGTTTCTCGGCCGCAGCCGGCGGCGAGCACCGGACGCATATGCATTTTCGCTGCGAAGATTGCGGCGGCGTTTTTTGCCTTGACGCCGCGCCGCCGGCCACGCCGGACCTGCCCATCGGCTTTTCCCTGTCGCGTGTCGATTTCGACCTGCGCGGACGTTGCGCCGGCTGTTGCGCGGCGGCGTCGTGAGCGTGTGCATGCGACGCAAGAATGCCCTGAAATTGCAGAGAGTTGGGCGATGTGTTAAAACAGACCTCTGTCGATAATTCGCAAGCTGCCGCTGCAGGCTATGGTTTTTTCATTTTTCAAAAAAGAACCAAAAAAGATGGTCGCCCGGCCGGCTGCCGTGCCGCGCTCGACCCCTGCGCGCGAAGACAGTCCGCCGCCCGACGGCGAGCGCGTCCCCGGCGCAGCGAATCCGGCCGCCGCGGCGGCTCCGCCGGCACCGCCGCCGACACCGCTCAAGGATTTCTCGTCGCCCCTTGAATCCTCGAGCTTTGCCTTCAGCGAGGGCTCGCTTGATTATCAGGTCGAGGGCGATATCGACCCGGTCGACGCCGAAGCCGAGAAAGCGGCGATGCTCTTTGCCAACGGCCAGGACGAAGCGGCAAGCGGCGTCCTCGAAGCGGCCGTGGCGGTTCATCGCACGGGCCCGGCCGAGCGCTTGTGGCTGATGCTTTTCGACCTTTACCAATTGACCGGCAAGCGCGCGCCATTCGAGGCGCTCGGGATCGATTATGCGCGCTCCTTTGAAAGATCGCCGCCCGGCTGGCGCGGCCAATCGTCCGACAAGGGCAAGGGCAAGGAAGTGTTGGCCAGCAGCTTGCTGTTCCGCGGGGCCTTGACCGGCGATAACAATGCGGCTTTCGAGGCGCTTCGCCAGGCGCTGGAAAAGAATACGAAAATCCGGCTCGACCTGTCGTCGCTCGCCCTCCTCGATGCGCCCGGTTGCGGCCGTTTCCTGACCCAGTTGCAACAGGCCCGCCGGGCCAAGCGCGAGATCGAAATTCTCGGCCGCGACACGCTGCGCGCGCTGCTCGAAAAGCGCGTCGTGCCGGAGCGGGCCGAAGACAAGGAATGCTGGCTGCTGCTGCTCGAAATCTACCAGCTGCAGGGACAGCACGAGGCCTTCGACGAGGTGGCGATCAATTACGCCGTGACCTTCGAGGTTTCACCGCCTTCCTGGGAGCCGCGCCGGGTTGCCGGCCCCGAGCCGGTGCTTCAACTGGTCGTCGATGACCTGGAGCCGGATCGCGGGCCGAAGACCGATGCCTATCTTCTGCATGGCGAGATCAAGGCCCAGCGTTTCGGCGACCTGCCGGCCCGCACCGAGCAGTGCGATCCGGTGCTGATCGACTGCATGGCGCTGACGCGCATGGATTTTATCAGCGCCGGGGCGCTGCTCAATACGCTGACGACCATTCGGCGCACCGGCAAGCAAATCGTCTTTCGCCACCCCAATCATCTGGTCGCCGAACTGTTCGGCATCGTCGGTCTGAAGGCGGTGGCCACCATCGTTTTCGCCAAGCGCTGATGGAACAATACCACGGCACGACAATTCTCTCGGTGCGCCGCGGTGAACGCGTGGCCATGGGTGGCGATGGCCAGGTGACGCTCGGCAATATCGTGATCAAGGCCGGCGCGCGCAAGGTCAGGCGCATTCATGACGGGAAGATTCTCGCCGGTTTCGCCGGCGGCACTGCCGATGCGTTCACCCTGTTCGAGCGCTTCGAGGCCAAGCTCGACAAGCATCAGGGCAACCTCTTGCGCTCCGCCGTCGAACTCGCCAAGGACTGGCGCAGCGATCGCGCCCTGCGCCGCCTCGAGGCGATGCTCGCCGTCGCCGATCGGGCCAATTCGCTGGTCATTACCGGCAACGGCGATGTGCTCGAACCCGAGTACGGCATCGTCGCCATCGGTTCGGGCGGCGCTTTCGCGCAATCGGCCGCGCGCGCGCTGATCGAAAACACCCTGCTCGATCCGGCTGAGGTCATTCGCAAGTCGCTCGAAATCGCCGGCGACCTGTGCATCTACACCAACCACAACTTCACCATCGAGACGCTGGACTGATTTCTCAGATCCCGATCGCCACCGTGATGCCGTCGTAGCGCGCTTCGATTTCGGCGAAGTGCCCGGCCAGCCTCGGCCATGACAGGCCGAGTTGCGCGCAGGCGAGTTCGGAAAGTTCGGGAACGCGATTGTCGGGCAGTTCGCCGAGGTCGAGCGCGTGGCTCAGAATCTCGCTGACATGAACGAGGTTGCCGATTTCGCTGAACAGCTCGTCGGGCTCGTGGTGCGCCGCAATGGCGTCGGCGATCTCCGCCGGCAGTTTCCAGGCAAGCGCCAGCGTGCGCCCGGCCGCCGCGTGATCGTAGCCGAACACCAGGCGTTCCGCGGCGACCAGCGAAATGTCATCGTGCCGGCGCCTGTCGAGCGCTTGCACATAATGGGTCGGGCTGGCGGTGAACATCAGCAGTTGCCCGATGTCGTGCAGCAGGCCGCCGGTAAAGGCCATTTCCGGATTGAAGCCGGTCAACTCGGCAATCACCCGGGCGCAGGTCGCAACGCCGAGCGAGTGCCGCCACAGCAGGCGGGCATCAAATCCGGTATTGCGCATGTCGTAGCGATAGGTCAGCGCAGACGCCAGAATGATGTTGACGATGCGATCGATGCCGAGAACGAGAAAAGCCTGCTTGGCCGAAAAGATGTGCGTCGACAGCCCGCTCGCCACCGAATTGGCCGCCGCCAGCAGGCGGGCGACGATGGCCGGGTCGGAGTTGATATGGTGCGCGAGCGTGTCGACGTCGGCGCCTTCATCGTTGAGCGATCGCGTCAGGTAACTGACGACCTCGGGCAGCGAGGGCAGGGCGTCCGCCTTGGCGGACAATTCGTCGAGGCTGGGCGGCGTGCTCATTTGGTATGCTCCCGGCGAAACTCGAGCACGGTCTGGTGCAAGGCCTGCCACGCCGGACTTCCAGCGCCGCGAAAGATGGTTTGCACGCGTGCTTCGGCGGCGCCGACTTCCATGGCGATGGTCTCCGGGTCGCGCGTATCGGCGATCAGCACGGAGACCGTTTCGACGCCGCGCCGGATCAGCCGCTCGAGCATTTCCGGAACGAGCGCCGTTCCCCCGGCCAGCAGGGTGTGGCCATCGCGGTCGATGACCGCGGTCGCGAGTATCATCCCCGGCGCCACGCGTCCCGGGGCGAGACAAACGATGCGTGATTTCATGATTATTCTCCTGGCGGCCTGCGGCAGACCGTTCGCATCAGTTTGCCACAATCAGCGCATTAACTGAGAACATGTTAAATTTCTTTCCCCTTTTCGCCGCATCGCGCAGGCCCAAAATGTCGAAAATCATGCAAATGACGCCGCAGGAAATCGTGCACGAACTCGATAAGCATATCGTCGGCCAGGGCAAGGCCAAAAAGGCCGTGGCCATCGCCTTGCGCAACCGCTGGCGCAGGGCGCAGGTAGCCGAACCGCTGCGCCAGGAAATCACGCCCAAGAACATTCTGATGATCGGCCCGACCGGCGTCGGCAAGACCGAGATCGCGCGCCGGCTGGCGCGCCTGGCCAATGCGCCCTTCATCAAGTGCGAGGCGACCAAGTTCACCGAGGTCGGCTATGTCGGGCGCGACGTCGAAACTATCATTCGCGACCTCGCCGAAATCGCCGTCAAGAACGGCCGCGAACAAGCCATGAGCGCGGTCCGCGCGCGCGCCGACGACGCGGCCGAAGAGCGCGTCCTCGATGCGCTGTTGCCGTCGGCGCGGGCAAATTCCTTCAATGACGGGCAGGCGCCCGATGAAGGGGCGACGCGCCAGAAGTTGCGCAAGAAATTGCGCGAGGGCGAACTCGATGACAAGGAGATCGAAATCGAAGTCGCCGCGTCGGCGGTGCAAGCCGAGATCTTCGCGCCGCCCGGCATGGAGGAGCTGACCTCGCAGATCCAGGGCATGTTTCAGACCATGGGCGGCGGCCGCAGGAAATCGCGCAAGCTGAAGATCAGCGAGGCGCGCAAGCTCTTGACCGATGAGGAAGCGGCCAAGTTGATCAACGACGAAGAGATCAAGCTTGCCGCTGTATACAACGTCGAGCAGAACGGCATCGTCTTCCTCGACGAGATCGACAAGATCACTTCGCGCGGCGACATCCAGGGCGCCGACGTCTCGCGCCAGGGGGTGCAGCGCGACCTCCTGCCGCTGGTCGAAGGCACGACGGTGTCGACCAAGTACGGCATGATCCGCACCGACCACGTGCTGTTCATCGCCAGCGGCGCTTTTCACCTGGCCAAGCCGTCGGACCTGATTCCCGAATTGCAGGGGCGTTTCCCGATCCGCGTCGAGCTCGACTCGCTCTCGGTCGCCGATTTCGAGTGCATCCTGACCCAGACCGACGCCTGCCTGACCATGCAGTATCAGGCCTTGCTCGCCACCGAGGGCGTGACGCTCGAGTTCTCGGCCGACGGCATCCGCCGGCTCGCGCAGATCGCCTGGTCGGTCAACGAGCGTACCGAGAACATCGGCGCGCGCCGGTTGTACACGGTGATGGAGCGCCTGCTCGAAGAGGTATCGTTCACCGCCGGGCAGCCGAATGCCGCGCAGAAGATCGCCGTAGACGGCGCTTACGTTGATGCGCGCCTCGCCGAACTATCGCAGAACGAAGACCTGTCGCGCTACGTCCTGTAGCGCGCGCCGGCGCTCACTTGACCAGCAGGACCGGCACGTTGGCCAGCTGGATCACTTTCAGCGTGGTCGATCCGACCAGGAATTCCTTGAACGCGCCGCGCCCGTAGGTGCCCATCACGATGCGGTCGCAGTTCAGCTCGTCGGCCAGCCGCGTGATCGTCTCGGCGGGTATTCCGACCTCGTGATGGCAGATGGTCTTGACGCCGGCCGCAGCCAGCAGGGCGCAGGCTTGCCGCTGCGCTTTTTCGCTCTCGTCCTCGTGGTAGCGCGAGACCTGCTCGTAGCTGACGAAGCGGCTGACGAATCCGGATAAGGGAAGCTGCACATTGACGAGGTGCACTTCGAAATTGTGCGGGTCACGGTAAAGCGCGCGTTGCGAGAGAACCAGCTCGACTGCGCGCAAGGCGCAGTCGGAGCCGTCAATCGGCAAGAGCAGCTTGTTCATCAACGACCTTCGGTGATCACCTGCCCGTCAATCGACGATGCGCATGCCGTAGAAACTGCGATAGACGAAGACCAGGTTGAGCATCAGGAAGACCGTGGCCAAGGCCCAGGACAGAGTTTGCTGCCCTTGCGCCGTGAGGCCGACGGCCATCTCGACGGCGAGCAGGCCGAACAGCGTGGTGAACTTGATGATCGGATTCATCGCCACCGAGCAGGTGTCCTTGAACGGATCGCCGACGGTATCGCCGACCACGGCGGCCGCATGCAGCTCGGTGCCCTTGGCGCGCAGCTCGGTTTCGACGATCTTCTTCGCGTTATCCCAGGCGCCGCCGGCGTTGGCCATGAACACCGCCTGATAGAGCCCGATGATGGCCAGCGAGATCAGGTAGCCGATGAAGAAGAAGGGCTCGATGAAGGCGCAGGCCAGGGTGCCGAAGAACACCGCCATGAAGATGTTGAACATGCCTTTTTGCGCGTACTGCGTGCAGATGGCGACGACGCGCTTGCTGTCCTCGACGCTGGCCTTGCTCGAGCTGTCGTCGAGCTTGATGTGCACCTTGATGTACTCGACGGCGCGGTAGGCGCCGGTCGACACGGCCTGGGTGGACGCACCGGAGAACCAGAAAATCGTCGCGCCGCCCGAGATCAGGCCGAGCAGGAAAGGCGGATGCAGCATCGACAGGTTGCTGACGTTTTCGGTCAGGCCGTTGGTCAGCAGCATGATGATCGAGAAGACCATGGTCGCCGCGCCGACCACCGCGGTGCCGATCAGCACCGGTTTGGCCGTGGCCTTGAAGGTGTTGCCGCAGCCGTCGTTTTCCTCGAGCAGCTCCTTGGCCTTTTCGAAGTCGACATCGATGCCGAAGGCGTGCTTGATTTCCGCTTCGATGCCGGGAATCTGCTCTATGGTCGACAGTTCATAGACCGACTGCGCGTTGTCGGTCACCGGGCCGTAGCTATCGACGGCGATGGTCACCGGCCCCATGCCGAGAAAACCGAAAGCGACGAGGCCGAACGAGAAGACGGCCGCCATGATGCCGGCCTTGGCCGGATCCGGGTTGATCACCAGCGCCAGATCGCCGCCCGAAACCAGATAGGCGCCGGTCATCAGCGCGACGATGACGACGCCGATCCAGAAGGCCGAGAAATTGCCGGCTGTGAGACCGGCGAGAATGTTCAGGCTGGCGCCGCCTTCGCGCGACGCTTCGACGACTTCGCGCACGTGCCGCGAATGGACCGAGGTAAAGGCCTTGACCACTTCCGGAATGATCGCGCCGGCCAGCGTGCCGAAGGTGATGATCACCGACAGCTGCCACCACAGGTTGGCGTAAACGACGCCGCCGATGGCGATGTTGCCGATCAGCACCTTGGAAACGACGAAAGTGATCAGCAGCGAAACGATCGAAGTGACCCAGACCAGCGTGGTCAGCGGCGTTTCGAAGTTGAAGCGCTTGACGTAGCGGAACTTGGCTTTCATCGCGAAGTCGTTGCCGATGTAGGAAATGCCG
>CAIXAY010000476.1 GCA_903917505.1 uncultured beta proteobacterium
GAACGGCCCCGCCGCCCAGCCGAAGGCGATAGGAAGCAATACTCTGGGCCGAGAACCGCCGCCGCAACAACAACGGCTGATCCGGGAGGCGGTTCGCCAGCTTGTTCAGAGTTTCCCTAGGCCTGCTGGCGCGCTTCGCCGAGTGTGACCTTCACTTCCAATTTGCGCTTGCCGCGCATGACGGTAACCGTAACCGACTCGCCCGCGCGATGGCTGTTCATGAAGCGCGCGATGTCTTGCAGGTCCTCGACCTGTTCGCCTTCGATGGCGATAATCAAATCGCCGCCAAGCAGAATCGGCGTGTTGCCGAGCACGGCGCGCTGATTGCCTCCACGCAACCCGGCGCGTTCGGCCGCGCCTCCGGGGACAACCTGCATGATGAGCACGCCGTAGTCGGCGGGCAGTCCGATCTCCGACGCCAGCTCCGGCCCGATCGGCAGGCCGCGAATTCCAAGCGACGGGCGGCGTACCCGGCCCAGCGTAACGAGGTCGTTGAGCACGGCCTTCGCAGAATTGATGGGAATCGCAAAGCCCACGCCGGCGCTCTGTCCGGCACCGCCGGTGGCGATCATCGAGTTGATGCCGATGACCTCGCCGCGCGAGTTGAGCAGCGGCCCGCCGGAGTTGCCGGGGTTGATGGCCGCATCTGTCTGGATGGCGTCGTCGATGAGCGCGCCCTCCGGGCCTTCGACCGAGCGGATGGAACTGACGATACCGCGCGTCATGGTGCCGTTGAGGCCGAAGGGATTGCCGATGGCGAAGACATACTGGCCTACCTGCAATCCGCGCGAGTCGCCGAGCACCGCCGGAGTGAGGTTGGGAGCGTCGATCTTGACCACGGCCAGATCGTGCTGGCGGTCGAGTCCGACGATCTTCGCCTTGTACTTCTTGCGGTTGTAGAGCGTGACCTCGACCAGGCGGGCGTCGTTGACCACATGGAAGTTGGTGAGAATGTGGCCTTCGCGGTCGATGATGAATCCCGTGCCCTGGCCCTTCTGCGGCATCAGGCCGTAAAAGAAGTTGTAGGCGACGGCGGTCGAGGTGATGTTGACCACCGAAGGCAGAGCCTTCTTGTAGACCGCGACGTTGACCTGCTCATCGGGCGCGAGCGCGGCGTTGCCGTTGGAGGCCGCCTCGGTGATCTGGAGCTTCGGCGCCGTTTGAAAAGGATGGAAGCTGCCGATGCGATACGACGTGTAGAGATAGAACGCCACCACGATGGCGATGGCCAGAAATATGGGACGAGCCTTTCGCATTTGCGCCTACCGGCTCCACGCGACGCTGCCCGCGACGCAACAGGAAGGCAGGGACGGCGGCGGCGGAGCTAGAAATTCAAAGACTCGCGGGCAGCGGCGGCAAGCACCGGGTAGAGCCGGTCTATCTGCTGCTCCGTGTCTTCAACCGCCCCATTATTGTAGATGACGAAGTCGGCCCGTTGCTGCTTTTCGAGGTCGGGCAACTGCGCGGCCGAGCGGCGCTGGACTTCGAGCCCGGCGGCCTCAAGGCCGATGCCCATGCGTGCGGCGAGCCGCTCGACCTTCTTCAGCGGATCGCAGACCACCACGATGAGCCGGTCGAAGTCGGCGGCGATGCCGGCCTCAAGAATCAAGGCGGCCTCGACGACCGCGATGGCGTTGGGCTCGCGGTGGCCGACCTCACTCATCCATCGGTTCTGCTCGGCGATGACGGCCGGATGCACGATGTGGTTCAGCTCAACGATGCGCGGCGCGGCGGGCGCGAAGGCCAACTCGGCGAGCCGCAGGCGGTCGATGCGTCCCTCGGTGTCGAGAATGCCGCGGCCGAAGCGCCGCACGATTTCTTCGTAGACCGGGTGGCCGGTCCGCATGAGCTGGTGCGCAATCTCGTCGGCCTTGACGACCTGGGCTCCGCGAGCCGCAAGCATCGCGGCAACGGTGGACTTGCCGCAGGCGATGCCGCCGGTGAGGCCAACTTTGAGCATGAACGAGTCACCCCGTGATGGAGTCGTGCTTACCGTTCAGTGTCCCACATTCTGCCGGAAAGGGCAGAGTGGGGATTTGGTTCCCCGCTAGTGTAGTGCGGCGTAAATAGTGAACAGTATAAGCGAGCGGCATCATCTAATACACTGGAGCGAAGATGATGCGCGTGGCTCGACCAGTGGTTCTGAGTGCGGAGTGGCAAGCGATCCTGCAATCTCGCGCCCGGGC
>CAIXAY010000477.1 GCA_903917505.1 uncultured beta proteobacterium
GCGCGCGAGACTCCGGGGCGCGGATTGCGGGACCACCAGAACGGGCCGGCCACTTTCGAACAAGGCGGCTTCCAGGGGCGGCATTCTCGGGTTTTCCGGCGCGCGCCCCGGTCGACCGAGCACGATCAAATCAAATATGCGGCCGTAACTGCCAATGAACATGTCGTCGGCGGGGGCCGTTCGCGGCCAGCCATAAGAGTAGGCTGCCAGCTCCTGCGTAGCCTGTGGCACCGCATGGGACTGCATGAACGATTCAAACAGCGCCTGCGCCTGCTGCGGGGAATCGGCGTCGTATGCGCCCGAGATCGCCAACCCGCTGACGGCATCGACACTCGCGTAGGACGCGGCCGAAGGGCGAACCGCAAGTCCTTCCATGTAGCTGTCGAAAGCGCGAGCCACCAGCCGCGCGGCCTCGAAAACCGCCGGCATTGCGTCGTGGTCTTCGGTCGGGATGAGAATTGTCTTCATCGCAACCAACAAGAGAATAAGGCATGTGCCATTGGACCGTGATCTCCGACTGCGAACTCTAATCTCAGCGCGGCGCAAAGTCGAACAGACCCGGGCTCTTGTTTCAAGGTGGCGCAAAACGACTTGGCGGAGGCTCAATTCGGCACAGAATGCGCTGCCGCATCGCGCGTCCGAAAGCGGCACGGGACAATCGGCATCTCTACGTACGCGACGGCGCAAGGTGCGGCGGTAGCGTGTTGTCGGCGGGATCCTGTCGCGCCCGGGGTGTGCCCCGTCGGAGGTCGGCTGCAAACCAGTGGCGCGCCATCACCGGGCTGGATCTCATTTCGGACAGGGATAGAGTAGTCGCCACCCCCCGGCACGTTCGACAATCGCAGCCACGGCAGCCAGACGGCGGCGCGGACGAGCCTCTTCGTGGCAGCGGCGCAACATGCCAACTGCCGACAACAGTGGAATCGGGCGATGCAGAAAACCGTCGGTATTGTCGGCCTCGGAATCATGGGAGGCACATTCGCACGCCATCTGGTCGACGCCGGCTGGCGTGTCATCGGATGCGACACGGATGCGGCGCGTCGGCAGGACGCCGCCAAAGCCGGCGTCGAACTCGTCGACAGCGCGGGCGCGGTCGCACGCCAAGCGGAAACCATACTGACTGTTCTTCCTTCGGCGGCCGCTCTTCATTCGGTGATTGCCGACATCGCCCACGCGGGCCTGCCGCGACGCATCGTCGTGGAGATGGGCACCCTGTCGCTCGACGATAAGCTCGAGGCGCAGCGCGCGTTGGCCGCCGCCGGGCATGCGATGATCGATTGTCCGGTAAGTGGCACTGGCGCCCAGGCGCAGACCAAGGATCTCGTCCTGTTCGTCAGCGGGGATCTGGATATCGGCCAGGCTTTGCAGCCGCTGTTCGCGGATTTTTCGCGCGAAGCCCATCATGTAGGGGCGTTCGGCAATGGCACCCGCATGAAATTCGTCACCAATCATCTGGTTGCGATTCACGTGGCGGCGGCCGGCGAAGCCATGGCGCTCGGAATCAAGGCGGGGCTCGATCCCAACCAGATTCTTCAACTGGCGAGCGCCGGGGCGGCCGACTCGCGCATGCTTCGCCTGCGCGGCCCTATGATGGCGCAAGGACGTTATGACGGGCCGAACATTTCGGCACGCACGTCGATCCTGGCAAAAGACGCAACCCTGATAGGCCGGTTTGCCGACGAGCTTGAATGTCCCGTTCCCATGCTCAGCGCCGCCAAGGCCCTATTCGTCACCGCACTGGCCACCGGGCATGCCAATGAGGATCCGGCTTCGGTGTGCGCCGTCAGCGAGCAGATGGCCGGTTCGCCGCGGGCGAGCCGTGGTCGGCCGGCAAAATAAAGCAGACGGGGACGAGTTCAGGCCCCTTCAACGGATTTGGAACCACGCCAGGCACGACATCAATTGCGATCACGGTCGGGACGGCTGAGCCCCGGATGGTCCCGCCGCCGGCGCAGAGGTCGGCAACAGGAATTCGCGAATTGCAGCGAGAAACTCGTTCGGCGCCTGCAATTGCGGCACATGCGCACAGCCTTTGAGAATAACGAGCCGCGCGTCCGGCAGGCCGGCACTGAGTTCGTGCGACATCGATGGCGGCGTCGCTTCGTCTAGTTCGCCGGCAAGTACCAGCACGGACATTTGCACCTTGGGCAATTCGGCGCGCAAATCCAGCACC
>CAIXAY010000478.1 GCA_903917505.1 uncultured beta proteobacterium
ATGTCGCTGGCCAAGAGCCTGCTGAGGAATGGCGCACCGCTCTACGATATCCATCGCTGACTGCCGCTCGCCGGGCCGCAGCCGGCGCCAGCGCTCAGTCCACCTGAGGAACCCACTTCATGATGTGCTCGGCCACCGCTACTTCCTGGCCGGAATCGTTGGTGACCACGACGCGCGCCACCGAGCGCCGGCGGACCAGATCGATGCTCGTCACGACGTAGTTGACCGTGATGGTGTCGCCGATGCAAACGGCGCGGAGAAAGCGTATCCGGTCGTAGCCGACCGACACCGGGGTCTCCCTGGCTTCAATCTTGCGCGCGCTTTCGATCATCCGCGTCGACGCGGTCGACATGAAGCCGACCAGCAGGACGCCATGGGCAATGCGCTTGCCGTAGGGCGTGCTGCGCATGAATTGCTCGTTGACATGATTCGGCGAAAGATCGCCGGTGATCCCGGCGAAGAGATAAACATCGGACTCGCCGACCGTCTTTGAAAACTGCGCGCAATCACCGACTTCGAGATGGAACTCCGACATTTTGTACTCCAGGTTAGGCTGAGCTGATTTAAAAAAGGTTCTCGTCCGCGATCGGCGCGGCCGCGGCCTCGAGACTCATTGCGATGAACTACTGAATACCTTACGACTCCAGAACGATTCCGGATTCGATCAGCTCTTCAATTGCAGCAAGATCGAACCCCAACTCCAACAATATTTCCCGGCTCTGCTCGCCGAACGCCGGTGCCGGCCTGCCGAACTCAAGCGGGGTTTCGCTCAATTGCAAAGGTTCTGCGACCACCTTGTAGCGACCGCCGTAGGCGGATTCCGTTTCCCGCACCAGCCCGCTCGCGACGATTGCCGGATCGGCCAGCGCCTGCGCCAGATTTCTTACGGGCGCGCAAATGGCGCCCGCCTCCGAGACGATTGCCAAGGCCTCTTCGGTCGAATATGAGCCTATCGCCGCTGCCAGCGCCGCGACAATTTCATCGCGATGTTCGAGCAAGCCGCGATTGCTGATGAATTCGCCGATCTTGTCGAATACGCCGAACTTCTTGGCCATGACGCCGACTTTGTCGGCGGGCGTGATACTGATCGCGATCGCGCCGTCAGCGGTCTTGTAAATTGCGTAGGGCGCCGCCTGGTGCACATGCGCGACACCCGAACTGCTGCGCGTAAAGACCGGATCGACATTGAGCGCGTAAGACGCTTCCTGGGCCATCATGTGAATGGCCGACGACATCATGTCCGCGCGAACCCATTGCCCTGTCCCGGTACGATCCCGATGCCTGACGGCAGCCAATATGCCGGCAACGCACTGCATCGAGGTATAGGCGTCAACCGCATAGGTGCCGACCGGGACCGGATTCGAGCCTGACGATCCCGTCAGCATGGTAATTCCGGAAAGCGCCTGAATGATCAGATCCTGGCCCGGGGCGTTGCGCGATGGCCCCAAAAGGTCAAAGCCGGAAATCGAACAGTAGATAAGATTTGGCTTCCTGGCCTGCAACTGCTCGTAACCGAATCCAAGACGATCAAGAACGCCCGGCCGGTAGTTTTCGATCACCAGGTCGCTGTTATCGATCAAGCGTTGCGCAATGCCTTTTCCAATATCGCTTTTCAGGTCCAGCGCTATCGTTCGCTGGTTCCGGTTCAATGTGACGAAATAGGGGCTCACGCCGCCGAAGCGCCCATCGTGATCGCGGACAGCGTAGCGATTGAGATCTTGAGCCGGGGCTTCAATCTTGATGACCTCGGCCCCCAACGCCCCGATGAACTGGGCCGTCAATGGGCCGGCCGCGTAATGAGTGAAAGCAACAACTTTCAGGTCCGACAAAACCCCGCTCATATTCTTCCCCCTATCAAATTCACTTATAGTGATTCCCCGGGCCAAGCACAGGCCGACAAGGCCAGCATCGCGTCGTCGTGATGAGTTACGGAGCGCCTGCGCCTTTGCGCCGGCGAGCGCCGGCAGGCGCATGCGTCGGTGGGACAGGCCCGCACGACGAGCGCACAACCAAACGCGGCGGCAGGACGATGCGCTGCACCGTAGAGTCCGGCGCAGCGATCCGCTGAAGCAGCGCACGCCCTGCCGGTAGTTTTCGATCACCAGGTCGCTGTTATCGATCAAGCGTTG
>CAIXAY010000479.1 GCA_903917505.1 uncultured beta proteobacterium
AGCTCAACCCGGCGCCTTTCTGTTTGCTCGACGAGGTCGATGCGCCGCTCGACGATACCAATACCGAACGCTTCTGCGAGATGGTGCGGCGCATGTCGGCCAACACCCAGTTCCTGTTCATCAGCCACAACAAGATCGCCATGGAAATGGCGCAGCAGCTGGTCGGCGTGACGATGCAGGAATCGGGCGTTTCGCGTATCGTTGAAGTCGATATGGACGAAGCCTTGCGCATGCGCGAGCAGATCGTTTAGGAAAATAAATGACCGAACTGCAAATAGGTTTGATCGGCCTGGGCGGCGTCGCCGTCGTCGGCGTTATCGCCTACAACACTTGGCAGGAATACCAGCAGCGCAAACTCGCCGAGAAAATCCTGGACACCCCGCCAGCGGACGTGTTGCTCGACACATCGGCCTATGACGAAATCCCGGTGCGCGACGCCGACGAGGAATCCGTCGAGGCGCCCGCCGATTTGCCGCCCGCCGGTGTGAGTCCTGCGCTGCGCGCTTCGAGCGAACGCATCGAGCCGGTGCTGCACTTTGCCGAAGAAGCGCAGGAGCCCTTGCCGGCGGCGCAAGCTCCCGCCGATGCGGGCACCCCGGCGGCGAGCCTGAATGTGCCTGAAGCGCCTGAAGCGCCCGCGCCGCGCGCGGGTGACGAGAAGGATGTCAAGAACGGCATCGAGCCGGTGCATTTGTTGTCGCCGGTGATCGACTATGTCGCGGCTTTCGAAGCCGTCGAGCCGGCGCCGGCGCGCCAGATTCTCGACGCCCAGCGCGACGCCTTGGCGCGCATCCGCAAGCCGATCCACTGGATCGGCTACAACGAGCGCTCGCGCGAGTGGGAAACGGTGGTCGATGACGGCCAGAGCGAATACCGCCGCATCCGCGTCGGTTTGCAGCTGGTGGACCGGCGCGGGCCGGTCGACGACAACGATCTGGCGGCTGTCAACATCGCCCTGCACGATCTCGGCGACGCGCTGATGGCCATTGCCGACTTGCCGCCGCGGCAGGCGGCGCTCGACGCGGCGACGCAACTCGACACGTTTTGCGCCAGCGTCGATATCCAGATCGGCATCAACGTGATCAGCGGCGGACAGGTCTTTCTTGGTACCAAACTGCGGGCGCTGGCCGAGTCGGCCGGCATGATGATCGCCGGCGAAGGGCGCTTCGTTCGCTGCGACGATGAAGGCCAGGTGCTCTATGTGCTGATCAACCAGGAAGCCTCCGGTTTTTCCGCCGAGGCGATGAAGACCATGAGCACGCACGGCGTGACCTTCCTGCTCGACGTGCCCTGCGTCGCGCACGGCGAGCGCGTCTTCAACCAGATGGTCGACCTGGCGCGGCGCTTCGCCGATGTCCTGCACGGCGTCCTGGTCGATGACAACCGGCGGCCGCTTTCCGAGGCCGCGCTCGAGCCGATTCGCCGCCAGGTCGGCCAGTATCAGGCGATGATGGCGGTGCGCAAGCTGCCGGCCGGCGGCCCCCTGGCGCAGCGGATGTTCTCCTGATCGCAGGCATGCCGCCGATGAGCGCCAGCGAACGCGTCCAGCAGTTGCGCGCCGAAATCGAGAGGCATAACCGGCAGTATTACGTTCTCGACGCGCCGCTGATTCCAGACGCCGAGTATGACCGCCTGTTCCGCGAATTGCAGGCGCTCGAGGCGGCGCATCCGGAACTGGCCAGCGCCGCTTCGCCGACGCAAAGAGTGGGCGCGGCACCGCAGGCAGAATTCAAGCCGGTTGCCCATCGCACGCCGATGCTGTCGCTGAACAACGCGTTTTCCGCCGATGAAGTCGAGGCCTTTGACCGGCGCGCGCGCGAAGCGCTGGGCGCCACCGGCGATATCGAGTACGCGGCCGAGCCGAAATTCGACGGGCTGGCGGTCGGCCTGACCTATGAGAACGGCATCTTCACGCGCGGCGCGACGCGCGGCGACGGCCTCAGCGGCGAGGACGTCACGCTGAACCTGCGCACCCTGGCCAACCTGCCGCTGCGGCTCGATTGCGTGGCGCCGCCGCGCCTCATCGAAGTGCGCGGCGAGGTGCTGATGCTGCGCAGCGATTTCAATCGCCTCAATGCCCGCCAGCGCGAGAAAGGCGAAAAGGAATTCGTCAATCCGCGCAATGCCGCGGCCGGCAGTCTGCGCCAGCTCGATTCGCGAATCACCGCGCAGCGTTCGCTGCGCTTTTTCGCCTACGCGATCGGCGTCGTCGAAGGCTATGTCCTGCCGGCCAATCATTTCGCGGCGCTCGATCTGCTGGTCGCCTGGGGCTTGCCGGTCGCCGCCGAGCGGCGCCGCGTTTCCGGCCTCGCCGGTTTGCTCGGCTATTTCGCCGAGCTCGGCGCCAAGCGCGCGGCGCTGCCTTACGACATCGACGGCGTGGTGTACAAGGTCGACAGCCTGGAAGCGCAGGAGCGCCTGGGCTTCGTTTCGCGCGCGCCGCGCTTTGCCATCGCCCACAAGTTTCCGGCCGAGGAGGCATTCACCGAACTGCTCGGCATCGACGTTCAAGTCGGCCGCACCGGCGCGCTGACGCCGGTGGCGCGGCTCACGCCGGTCTTCGTCGGCGGCGTCACGGTGACCAATGCGACGCTGCACAACCAGGGTGAAATCGATCGCAAGGACCTGCGCGTCGGCGACACGGTGATCGTCCGGCGTGCCGGCGATGTGATTCCGGAAGTCGTCGGTCCCGTGCTCGAACGGCGCCCGGGCGATCTGCCGCGTTTCAAGCTGCTCGAACGCTATCCGAACTGTCCGGTCTGCGGCTCGCACGTCGTGCGCGCCGACGACGAAGCGGTGGCGCGCTGCAGCGGCGGCCTGTACTGTCCGGCCCAGCGCAAGCAGGCGCTGCTGCATTTCGCGTCGCGTCGCGCCATGGATATCGAAGGGCTTGGCGATAAGCTCGTCGATCAACTGGTTGACGGCGATATCGTGCGTACCCCGGCCGATCTCTACAAGCTCGGCCTGCTGGCGCTCGCCAATCTCGAACGCATGGCCGAAAAATCGGCGACGAATCTGCTGGCCGCGATCGAGAAAAGCAAACAGACGACCCTGGCCCGCTTCATTTACGCGCTCGGCATACGCAACGTCGGCGAAGCGACAGCGCGCGACCTGGCGCGACACTTCGGCCGCCTGGAGCTTGTCCTGGCCGCGGACGAGGACGCGCTGATGCAGGTTGCCGACGTCGGCCCGATCGTTGCGCAATGTTTGCGCCAGTTCTGTACCGAGCCGCATAATCTGGAAGTCATTGCGCAGTTGCGCGCCGCGGGCGTCGCCTGGAGCGAAGGCGAGGGCGCTGCAAAGCCGTCGGCGGCTACTGCCGTCGCCGGCAAGGTTTTCGTGCTGACCGGGACGATGCCGACGCTGACCCGTGAGCAGGCCAAGGAATTGATCGACGCCGCCGGCGGCAAGGTCAGCGGCTCGGTTTCGAAGAAAACCGATTATGTCGTTGCCGGCGCGGATGCCGGTTCCAAGCTCGACAAGGCGCAGGAACTCGGCGTTACCGTCATCAATGAGGCACAATTGCAAATTCTGCTACAGCGAGTCAATGACCATGAATAAAGTGACGAAAGCGGTTTTTCCGGTCGCCGGACTCGGTACG
>CAIXAY010000480.1 GCA_903917505.1 uncultured beta proteobacterium
AGACACGGTTTTACCCCAAATTCGTGTCCAGAAAAATAGGGGCCGGTTCAAGTCCGAAACAAATTTTGCCTGATCGTGTAACCGTTTGCCACTTCGCGCCGAACTATCTGGCAGAGGCGAGCAGCTTGCAACCGAAGGGCGCCGCCGGTGTCGACAACCGTTATCGACGCCGTCTGCAAGATTCGCTAAGGAGAGAACATGGCCAAAAACATAAACACCATACACCCGATCTGGTTACGCGCAACGCATTGGCTCAACGCCATCGCCGTGGTGATCATGGCGATGAGCGGCTGGCGGATTTACAACGCCTCGCCGATTTTCGACTTCGCCATTCCGAACGCCATTACCCTGGGCGGCTGGCTGGGCGGCGCGATCCAATGGCATTTCGCCGCGATGTGGCTGCTGGTCGCCAACGGCCTGCTCTATTTGTCATGCAACGTGATCAGCGGCCGGCTGGCGCACAAGTTCTTCCCATGGTCGCCGCGCGCTTTCATTGCCGACGTCATGGCGGCGCTTAAAGGCCGCCTGGCGCATGACGATCTTGCGCACTACAACATGGTGCAGCGCGCCGCTTACCTGTTCGTCATCGCCGACATCGCGCTGCTGGTGCTCTCGGGTCTGGTGCTCTGGAAGTCGGTGCAGTTTCCCATCCTGCGCGAACTGCTCGGCGGTTATGAAGCGGCACGGCGGGTGCACTTTCTGGCGATGTCGGCGCTGGTGGCATTTGTCGGCATTCATCTCGTGATGGTGGCGCTGGTGCCGCGTACGCTCGTCGCGATGCTGCGCGGCCATTGAGGAGTGAGCACGATGAACAGGAACACGACAAGTTGGCTGACGCAAAACGCCGAGACGGTGCTCAAGGATGCGCGCAAGGAAATCGGCCGTCATCTTGAACTTCCCGCGCGCCGCCTTTTCCTGCGGCGCTCGCTGAGCCTTGGCGGCCTGGCGATGCTCTCGGGCTGCGCGCTCGTCGATGAAGACAGCGTGGACAGCGCCTTGATGAAAATCTCGCGCTTCAACGACCGCGTGCAGGGCTGGCTGTTCGATCCCAATCGCCTGGCGCCGACCTATCCGGAATCGATGATCACGCGCCCCTTCCCGTTCAACGCCTATTACGGCGAAGACGAAATCCGCGAAGTCGATGGCGAGAGCTATCGACTCGAGGTGAGCGGTCTCGTCGCCGACAAGCATGCCTGGACCTTGGCCGAGCTGCGCGCGATGCCGCAAATCGACCAGGTGACGCGGCATATCTGCGTCGAGGGCTGGAGCGCCATCGGCAAGTGGGGCGGCGTACCGTTTGCGAGTTTTCTGCGCCACGTCGGCGCCGACCTCTCGGCCAAGTACGTCGGCTTCAAGTGCGCCGACGATTATTACACCAGCATCGACATGGCGACGGCGCTGCATGCGCAGACCCTGCTCACGCTCACCTACGACGGGCAGACGCTGCCGCCGCGCTACGGCTTCCCGATGAAGCTGCGCATGCCGACCAAGCTCGGCTACAAGAATCCGAAGCACATTCAGGCCATTTTCGTCACCAACAATTACCCCGGGGGCTACTGGGAAGACCAGGGGTACAACTGGTTCGGAGGCAGCTGAGCCGCAGGCTCGGAAGCCCTGAAAGCCCGGCAATACTGCCGATCAACAACACACCAAAGGAGTTCACCATGAAGAAAACGACGATTGTTTCAACCCTGATGTGCCTCAGCTTGATGCTCGCCGGCGGATCGGCACTCGCGGCCGATGACATGATGAAGAAAGACACGATGGGCAAGGACGGCATGAAGAAGGAATCGATGAGCAAGGACTGCATGAAGAAAGACGCGATGGACAAGGATTGCATGAAGAAGGATTCGATGGCCAAGGATGGCATGAAGAAGGATTCGATGGCCAAGGACACGATGGGCAAGGACGCCATGGGCAAGGATACGATGGGCAAGGACGCCATGAAGAAATGAGGTTCTAGAGCGGGACGTCGGCGGCCTGATGGCGCCGACATCCCGCCATTTCAGAGTATCGCCAACAAGGAAGACATCGTCATGGATAGTTTGTTTCGCACAAGGCTGAAGGCCGCGCTGGCCCGATGCGCGGCGTTGATCGTGGCTGCAGGAATGACGGCTTGGGCCGGTGCGGCCCTGGCGCAGGCCAAGGCCGATATCAAGGCGCCAGCGACCGCCAGCGCGCAAACGGCTGTCTTCGCCGGCGGCTGTTTCTGGGGCGTTGACGCCGTGTTCAAGCACGTCAAGGGCGTTTCCGAAGTCGTCTCGGGCTACGCCGGCGGCGCCGCGAATACGGCGCACTATGAGCAAGTCGGCATGGGAAACACCGGGCACGCCGAAGCGGTACGAGTCCGCTTCAATCCGGAGCAGGTGTCTTATCAGCAACTCCTGCAGGTATTCTTTTCCGTCGCGCACGATCCGACGCAACTCAACCGCCAGGGTCCAGACGTCGGCAGCCAGTATCGTTCAGCGATCTTCTATACCAACGGCGAGCAGGAAAAAGCAGCGCAGAGCCTGATTCAGAAACTCACCGCCGAGCGCACATTCGGTAAACCCGTGGTCACGCAGGTCGTTCCGCTGCAGGCTTTCTATCCGGCCGAGGATTACCACCAGAATTACCTGGCATTGCACCCCGATCAGCCCTATATCGTCATCAACGACATACCGAAGGTGACGCAACTGAAACTGCAATTCCCGGCGCTGTATCAGTAGCAAGCGCAGTGAGTCGGTGGCCGGAGATTCGCGGCCACCGCGGGGCATTGCTCAGCTTGCGGCGAAGAACTCGCGCACGCGGTCCATCCACGACTTGGCGCGCGGGTTGTGCAGGCCGTCTTCGCTGCGGCTCGTTTCCTCGAGTTCGCGCAGCAACTCCTTCTGGCGCTCGGTGAGCTGCACCGGCGTTTCGACGACGACGTGGCAGAGCAGGTCGCCGTGGCTGTTGCTGCGCACGCCCTTGATGCCTTTGCCGCGCAGGCGGAAGGTCTTGCCCGACTGGGTCTCGGCCGGGATCTTGATCTTGGCGACGGTGTCCAGCGTCGGGATCTCGATTTCGCCGCCGAGCGCGGCGGTGGCGAAGCTGATCGGCATTTCGCAATGCAGGTCGTTCTGTTCGCGCTGGAATACGGCGTGCGGCTTGAGGTGGATCTGCACGTAGAGGTCGCCCGACGGGCCGCCGTTGACGCCGTGCTCGCCTTCGCTGGAGAGACGGATGCGATCGCCTTCATCGACCCCGGCCGGAATTTTTACGGCCAGCGTCTTGTGCTGCTTGATGCGCCCGGCGCCCTGGCAGGACGAGCAAGGGTCGGCGACGAAACGGCCGCTGCCGTGGCATTTCGGGCAGGTCTGCTGGATCGAGAAGAAGCCTTGTTGCAGGCGCACCTGGCCGCTGCCCTGGCAGGTCGGGCAGGTCTTCGGCTGCGTGCCGGCCTTGGCGCCCGTGCCCTTGCACGGTTCGCAAACTTCCATCGTCGGAATGCGGATCTTGGTCTCGGTGCCGAAGGCCGCTTGCTCCAGCGTGACTTCGATGTTGTAGCGCAGGTCGGCGCCGCGATAGACGTTCGAGCGGCCGCCGCGCGCGCCGCCGCCGCCGAAGATCTCGTCGAAGATGCCGCCGAAGGCATCGCCGAAACCACCGGCGCCAGCGCCGCCGAATCCACCGAAACCGCCCATCCCGGCCTGCGGATCGACGCCGGCGTGGCCGTACTGATCGTAAGCCGCACGTTTCTGCGGGTCCGACAGGATCTCGTAGGCTTCCTTGGCTTCCTTGAAGTGTTCTTCCGCTTTCGGGTGATCCGGATTGCGATCCGGATGGTGCTTCATCGCCAGCTTGCGGTAGGCCTTCTTGATTTCATCGTCGGAAGCGTCACGGTTGACGCCGAGAATGTCGTAAAAGTCTCGTTTTGCCATAGGTCCTGCGCAGCTGATGGGGTGGAACGATCGGGCGAGGCGCGATTATACGCCTCGCCCTTGCGACGAAGTCCTACTTCTTGTCCTTGACCTCGGTGTATTCCGCATCGACCACTTCGCCGTCGTCCTTCTTGGCTTCGCCGGCAGCGCCTGCACCCGGAGCGGCGCCCGCGCCGGCACTGCCTTGCGCGGCGGCGGTGTCGGCCTGCTGCTTGGCGTAGACCTTTTCACCGAGCTTCTGCGCCGCGGCGGCGAGCGCCTCGTTCTTGGCCTTGATCGCCTCGACATTGTCCTCGCGCAGCACTTCCTCGGCTTCCTTGATGGCTTTTTCGATCGTCGCCTTTTCTTCGTCGGAGAGTTCCTTGCCGAATTCGGCGAGCGACTTCTTCACCGTGTGCACCATGCCGTCGCACTGGTTGCGCGCTTCGGCAAGTTCGTGCGCCTTCTTGTCTTCCTCGGCGTGCAGCTCGGCGTCCTGCACCATGCGGTTGACTTCTTCCTCGGACAGGCCGGAACTGGCCTGGATCTTGATCTTGTTCTCCTTGCCGGTGGCCTTGTCCTTGGCCGACACGTGCAGAATGCCATTGGCATCGATGTCGAAAGTGACCTCTATCTGCGGCATGCCGCGCGGTGCCGGTGGA
>CAIXAY010000481.1 GCA_903917505.1 uncultured beta proteobacterium
GTGACGCTCATCGGCGTGACGCTCATGGCGGCGAAGGCGGCGCCCGCCTGCAGCAACAAACGCCGCGACGGGTCTCGAGCCGGCGAACTCTCGTCCCGGGTGAAGAACTCGCTGAACTTCATCCAGTTACAGGCGAGGCACATCCTTCTACCTCCGTCGACATCGAACGCCCGAGGGAGCCAGAACCCTTCCTAAATCGAAAAGCTTGCAAAACCGCCAACGTCGATAGCGCGCGGGCCAAGGATATCGCCGCTGACGCTGACCGGATGGGCGCGGAGAAAAGATTTACTCTTGTTTGATACAATGTCGCCTGCATCCCCGATTGGCCGCTCGACGCGCGACGCGAACGCTCCACGCGAGACAAAGCATGGCATGGGCATACCTGATTTTCGCCGGGCTGTTTGAAATCGGCTGGCCGATCGGCCTGAAGCTGGGCGGGACCGACTCCGTGCCGCGCCTGTTATGGATCGGCTTCGCCGTGGCCTGCATGATGGCAAGCGGCGTGTTGCTGCTGTTCGCGCAACGCGAGATCCCGATGGGGACGGCCTACGCGGTCTGGACCGGCATCGGCGCCGTCGGCGCGTTCACGGTCGGAATCGTGGCCTTCGGCGACGCGAGCACGGCGATGCGCTGGGCGTCGGTCGGCTTGATCACCGCGGGCATCGTCGGCTTGAAGCTGGCCTGAGATCAACTCGGCCCCTTGCCGATCATTGATCTGCGCGCTCGGCCGCATGTCGCCTAATGGCCCATAGCTGTCTCGGAACTTGGCGGAGTTTCCTCGAGTTGTTGCGGAATGGCGCTGGTGGATGACCAGCGAACTTTCGTCCGCCTCGACGGCGGATTGTCGACCTTGAAAATCCAGTGCATCGCGTCGTCGTGCCGTTGCCGGGGGCCGGGGGCCGGGGCCGCTTGTGGCGAGCCGCCTTCAGGCACGCGGGACGCGCCGGTTGAACCTCCAGAGCGCGAAAGCGCCCGACAACATCACCAACCCGCCGAGCAGCACCGACACCGGGGTGGCGCCGAGACGCTCGAACCATTGCGTATAGAAATGGATGCCGGCGAAGACAGCGACGAGGTTGATCAGCCAGCGCCGGTTGACCCGGACCGCCCAGAGCCCGGCGCCGAGCAGGACCACGGCCCACAGAACACTGAATACGCCGGCCGGGATCACGGTTCGGGTCCTGAATGCCGAAGCGGCATCCACGGCATTGATTGAGCGCACCAGCATCAGCGGATCGCCCCATAGCGAGCCGATCCAGAAGCCGAAATTGATCAGCAGCAGCGAGGTGCGCGCGGCGGTGATCGCGATACGCTCATAGTCGGCCGGCAGGCGCTGCGAGACCCGATAGGCGATCAGCGCCAGCGCGGAAAACAACACGACGGTCAGCGTCGGCTCGAAGATCGCCAGCGAATACACAGCGTGGCTGTAACCGGTGCGCGCGCCGAGGCAGGCGGACGCTGCCAGCACCGCAAGCACCATCAACAGGCTCGAGCGCGCCGCGATGGCCGCAAGCGCGAAGGTTGCCGTGACGATCAGCATCGACGCGAGCGAGCCGACCCCAATGGCGGTGACGCCGCCGCCGAACATCAGTGCGCCGAGGACGAGGCAGATCTGCCCGAGCA
>CAIXAY010000482.1 GCA_903917505.1 uncultured beta proteobacterium
AGATTTTTCTGCGCTGCTACGCCAGCGAGATGTCCCATGTCGGCCTCGGTCGTGGTGAACACCGATTGCCGCACCCGGTTGATTTGCTCTTGCGCGAACGCCTGGCCCTTCTCAGAGACGAATGAGTTCGCGAAATTCTCGTAGGTCCGCTCTTGAGCGTCGCGGAATTTCTGGCCCAAGGTCGGGTCGTTCGGGTCCGCGTTCTTGGCGATTTGGTTCCACTGATCGTTGATCGAAGCGTGAAGATTGGTGATCGCCGCGGCGCCCGTGCTGATCTCGCGATGCGCGATATAATCCTCGGCCAAATCGCCGGCATTCTTGATGGTGTTGCCTTCCATCTCCGCCGTCTGGCGCGTGCTCGCTGCCGCCTCATTGTAGAGCCGGCCGATGTGCACGGCGCCGGCCGCGACTTCCTGCGGAGCGTCATTCGGACGGAGCCCGTCGACCGGGCTGGTGTATTGCTTGATGTCGGCCATGGTGTTCTCCCTTATGGCAATGCATTGCCGCCGACGCCGGCGGTCGTGTCAACGGACACGGGATTGCTACCACCGCCCATGGGCGCATCGGTGCCGCCGCTGTAAGTCTGCGTGTTGGAATAGGTGTTGTACGCTGCCGCAGCCGCCGATAGCAGTAAGCTTGCGCCACCAGTGAACGGCGCAGCGACGACTCCTACCGCGCCGATGATGCCGGAAACGATGCTCGCCGAAGCATCCTTTTTTGCAGCGTTTTCGGCCGCGAGTGCCGCTTGCGCTTGCGCCAGGTCCGAACCTTGTTGCTCGATATATTGGTTCTCCTGGATCTGCCCTTGACTGAGAATTTGACTGTTCGCGAGCGCCGCCTGACGCTGAGACGATTTGAGAATGTCGGCATTGCTGCCACCAAGCGAAAAAGAATTGCCGGCCATCGTCGCTTCCTCGGCGCCGATAGCGAAGGTGGCCGCGCGGGTTTGCTGCGTGCTTTGAATGGCAACGTTCTGCTTTTCAATGTCGATGTTCATTCCGGCGAGCTGAGCGGCCTGCTGATACTGCGTCACCTGACTGCCCGCGCCCTGCGCCTGGAGAAGATCGCTCGCCGATTGGCCAAACGCCTTGACCGCGCCCGCGGCGCCCGTGGCGATCTGCCCGACGCTTTCGCCGCTGCCGAAAAGTCCGCCTTGGTTGGCGCTGCCGAGAAGTGATGCGCTGCTCATTTGCGTGCTCCTGTCACAAAAGGTCGGCAAGAACGGGCTCGCCGTCGTCTTTCAGTTCCTCAAACTCCGCATCGACGGCGCCGTTCGTCGCGCTGGCATTGTCGAGTGATCCCGCGTATGCCAACAGCTTTGCGCTTTGCGCTTCTGTCAATGTGAGCCCGATTTGATCCGCCGTTTGCCGGAAGAAATTCGCGATCTTCATTCCGACTTCCCTCGGCCGCTCGCGTTCGTCGGTGATCACATGATGCACGGTGCTGAACTTTTCGAGCAACATGCCGCCACGGTCGAGAATTTCGGTCGCGGCCTTAAATTTGATGTTGTCGCCGGGGCCGCCGCTCTCTACCAGAAATTCTAGCTGTTCGGTCGCCTTCGCGATCGACGCTCGCAGCTTCGTATCGCAGCAATGCCGAATGAGCTTCAACACGCGGTCATCTGCCAACATGCGCGCGGCTTGCACAGACAGAACCTCCGGCGAGCCCGTGTAGCCGGCCTTCGCGGCGCATTTGCTGGGATGCCGGCCAGCCATCGCAACGTAAGCCTCGGCAAACGCCACCCATCGCCGCGGCACGGTGCCAGCGGCC
>CAIXAY010000483.1 GCA_903917505.1 uncultured beta proteobacterium
AGCGTCCCCGTTTCGACCTGCGGCGAGGCGCTGAGCCCGACGACCCGTTCGACGAGGCGCCCCCAACCAAGTAGCGTGACGGCCGCCAGGGCCAGAATGGCCCAGAGAACCAGCAGGTCGATGATCAGGTCAGCCATGGATCCGGGTCTGAAAAACCATCGATGGGTATCCCGCGCTTAAGGGGGTGGGCCACGCCGCTCATGGCGTAGTGGGCAAGGTCCGCTTGACGTAAAGATACTCGGCCATGAGTGTTGCGGCCACCGGCGTGATGTGGTTTTCATCTGCGGTGACGAAGAACGGCGTGAAGTTTCCCTCGCGCAGGCGCGACTCGAAGGCCGCGCGCATGTAATCGGTCGGGTCGAGCAACCTGACGCCCAGGCGATCGGCGATTCGGACCAAGCGGGCCCGCGGATCGATCGTCGCGCAGGAAAAATCAAAATTCAGGTAGTTGTACTGGGGATGAGCGCCGGTCTTGTCGATGTCGTAGAGCAGGGGCGAAACAACGATCGTCAGCTTGGCCCTCCGGGAATCCGCCTCTTGCTTGAGCCTCGCCAGCGCATCCTCGAAGTTATGCCAGAGCGTTTCGCTCTCGTCGGCGAACTTCCGGCTGCCATACGTCCAGGTGTAGGGGCCGAGGGCGTTGAGGTCTCGCTCGATGCAATCGCCGGTGGTCTTGCGCGTGAGCTTGCCGGCAAGGTGCTGCGCGACGCGGAGGAAAACCGAATAGTTCATGTATTCCGATCGCCAGGCAGCGGCGAAGGCCTTGGCCCAGGCGCCGGCACCAGTTGGCTGCGGATCGCCCTGGACTGCAGACAGAGGGCCGGCCGCCGCCGATGCCGATGCCGTGGCCGTGGCTGTGGTTGTGGCTGTGGCTAATGTCGGTGTGGAAGGCGCGATTGGGGGCGAGGGCGGGGCCGGCGCCACGGCCGGCATCGTTACACCGGTCGTCACCGAAGCTGCGGCAGGCTGGCCGCTCGCTGGCGTGCTGGTCGCCCCCGACCGGTTCGCGGGCGCTTGTGGCTGCGCGGGGGACTGTTGCTGCGCGTGGAGCGCCGCGCGGCCATACGCCTCAGGCACGACATCGTTGAAGTTGAACTGGTAGATGATTTCCCGGACGTCGACTTGATGATGCTGGCCCAGGAACTTCTCGAGCTGGACGACAGAATCCTGCAGGTTGTTGCCGTAGTACGACAGCGAAATGAACTCCGGCGCCTTGGCACCGAGTTCGAGCTGCATCATGCGCGCCAGGCGGACCCAATAAATATCCTCGTACGCCATGCCATACCCGTGCGATATCGAGTCGCCAAGCACGATGACCACTGGCCGGTCGAGCCTGATCGGATGACCTGGTTCGGGAATGCGAATTGGTACTTCGCGCGCCAGGAAGTAGTTGACGCCGAGCGTCTTGGTCGCGGAATGCACGTGCCCACTGAACTCCGGGTAAACGAGCCGCGCAAGGACCTCAAGCGCGCCAAAAAGCACCAGCGTCGCGAGGATCATCGCTAATGCAGACTTCAGGATACTGACAAGCTTTGCCATAAAACTCCAGGAGCTAGCGCACCGGCTCGAGCCGAACCACCTGGCCACCCTGCTCGACGACCCGGTAGACGCCCGTCTGGCTGCCAACGGCGCCGGGCGGTAACAATCCGGCGTTATCCCGCCAGAATCGATCATCGGCATTGTAGATGGCAAGGTAGGCGTAGCCACGCAACAACGCCGCGAGCGGCTGGTCGCACGTCCAGACGTCACCATCATGGTATTTGGCGCCCACCGACCAGCACTCGCTCGGGGGATAGGGAATCATCGAGTAATCGAACATGTGCTTTTCATAGCCGTTCGAATTCTGCGCAAGGAAATAGACCTTTTCGCCGGATTTGATGTACCGCCGAACCTCGTCGGACAGCGCGAGCGCCTTTTGTCGTTTTTGCAGCGTGCCCTGGTCGACCTGGATCTGGCGCAGATCGGCGGCCAGCCGGGGCGGCGCGTAGAAGGCGACTAACGCGAGCG
>CAIXAY010000484.1 GCA_903917505.1 uncultured beta proteobacterium
ACGCCGACAAGGCGCCGACGCGCTTCGTCATCCCGAAAGAGGGAACGGTGGTCTTCCCCTATGTGATGGGGCTGGTCAAAAATTCGCCGAATGCCGACAACGGCCGCCGGATTCTCGATTTCGTCCTGTCCGATGAAAGCCAGACGATGTGGGGCAACGCCTATCTGCGCCCGGTCTTTGCCGAGCACCTGTCGGCCGAAGCCAAGGCCCGTTTTCTGCCCGACAGCGAGTACGCGCGCGCCAAGCCGGTCGATCTGAAGAAGCTGGCGGCGGCGCAGGCGCAGATCGTCGAACGCTACAAGAACGAAGTCCAGTAAGTTCGCTCATGCGGGCGGGCGCAGGCGCGCCGGCCCGCATCCTCTTGCTCGGGGCGGCGCAAAATGTTCCTTCTGATGATGCCTGCGGCGGTCTTCTTCGTCGCCTTTTTCGTTCTGCCGATGTGCCGCCTGTTTCTGGTCGGCGGCAGCGGCAGCCACGGCTGGGCCGCCTACGCAGAAATAATCACCAATTCGGGTTATTTCAACTCCCTGCTCGCCACGCTCGGCGTGGCGGCGGCGACGACGGCAGCAACGCTGCTCATCAGCGGCATCGCCGGCGTATTCCTGCAGCGCCACAAGTTCCGCGGCAATGCGGCGCTGGTCGCCATGCTGACGCTGCCGCTGGCTTTCCCGGGCGTCGTCATCGGTTTCATGGTGATCATGCTGGCCGGCCGGCAAGGGCTGATCGGCGTGGTGACCCAGGCGCTTACCGGCGACAAGCTGGTGTTTGCCTACTCCCTGGCCGGCCTGTTCATGGGCTACGTCTATTTCTCGATTCCGCGCACCATCCTGACCGTGATGGCGGCGACCGAGAAACTCGATCCGCGTCTCGAAGAAGCCGCGCGTTCGCTCGGTGCGTCGTCGTGGCGGGTCGTGCTCGACGTCATCGTGCCGGGCTTGAAACCGGCGTTCATCTCGGCCGGGGCGATCTGTTTCGCCACGGCGGTGGGCGCTTTCGGCACGGCGTTCACGCTGGCCACGCGCATCAACGTGCTGCCGATGGTCATCTACACCGAGTTCACCCTGTCGGCCAATATCGCCATGGCCGCCGCGCTCAGCTTCATGCTCGGCGCGGTGACCTGGCTGGTCCTCGCGCTGGCGCGAACGGCCGCCGGCTCGACCGTCGCGGCCGCAGGCTGAAGCTTCGGCGATGAACAAGAAGCTCGTCTTCTCACTGCAACTGGGATTCACGCTGGCCGTCTGCGCTTTCCTCATCGTGCCTGTCGTGCTGTCGATCCTGGCGGGCCTCACCGTCAATTACTTCGAAGGACTCAGCAGTGGACTGACGCTGCGCTGGGTGTTCGAGGTCTGGAACGGTTATCGCGACACGATCTTTCTCTCGGTGGGGATTGCCCTGTCCTGCCTGCTGATCACCTTGCTGCTCGGGGTGCCGACCGCCTACGTGCTGGCACGCTCGCGCAACCGCCTGGCGCGGCTGATCGAAGAACTGCTGGTGCTGCCCATCGCCATGCCCGGCCTCGCCACGGCACTGGCGCTGATCGCCACCTATGGCACGCTTGGCCACTTCCGCACCTCCTGGGTCTTCATCCTGATCGGCCACGTGTTGTTTACGCTGCCCTTCATGGTGCGCTCGGTGCTGGCGGTGCTGTCGGCGATCGACCTGAAAACCCTCGAGGAAGGCGCCGCTTCGCTCGGCGCCGGTTTTCGCCGGCGTTTCTTCGACGTGGTCTTGCCCAACTGCCGCAATGGTATTCTCGCCGGATCGCTGATGGTCGTGACGCTGTCGATGGGCGAATTCAATATGACCTGGCTGCTGCATACGCCGCTGACCAAGACCCTGCCGGTCGGGCTCGCCGACGCCTACGCCTCGCTGCGCCTGGAAATCGGCAGCGCCTACACGCTGATCTTCTTCTTCATGATCGTTCCCCTGCTGCTCGTCATGCAGGCGATGACGCGGCCCAGACCCACCCGATTCATCGCCGACGACACCGTCGATACTGCGGAAGCGAAATAATGAATTTCATACCCGCCAAGCCCCTGTCGATCCGCCTGCAGTCCTGCGCCAAGACCTTCGGCACCGGCCCGCGCGTGCTCGAG
>CAIXAY010000485.1 GCA_903917505.1 uncultured beta proteobacterium
AGGCGCCGTTCCAGCGAAGGCGTATAGGTGGTCCCCGGCGAAACGCAATTGACCCGGATGTTCTCGGCCAGGTGGTCGCGCGCCATCGCCCGCGTCAGCGCAATTAGCGCGCCCTTCGAAGCGGAATACGCGGCGCGGTCGGCAACGCCTTTTTCGGCCGCCGCCGAGCCGATGTGCACGATCACCCCGCCGCCGGTCCGGCGCATGGCCTCGATGGCGTGGCGCGAAACCAGAAAGCAGCCCTTGACGTTCACCGCGAAGGTTCTGTCCCAGTCGTCCTCGCTGATCGTATCGACGCGTCCGGGCAGGACGATCCCGGCATTGTTCACCAGGACGTCCAGGCGCCCGAAGCCGTCGAGCGCGCCATCGATCATGCGTTTGGCATCCTCGTTGATGGAGACGTCACCCTGGACGAACAGCGTCGCCCGGCCTTCCTGTTTGAGCAGGGCCAGCGTTTCGGTGCCGCTGGCCAGCGATTGCGAGTTGACCACGACGCGGGCGCCCTCGCGCGCAAAGGCGAGCGCGGCGGCGCGGCCGATTCCCGCCCCGGACCCGGTCACCAGAACCACTTTTTCGGCAAAGCGCATCAGCCTGTCCTTTAAGAAAAGAATCTATTCTACCGATCATCGGCGTCGGCCGGCGGCGGCCGGTCTGGCGTCGGCGAACATGCTACGCGGAAACAGACGAGCGCGGCACCAACCGACAGCGCTGCCACCAGAAAAGCCAGGCGCTTCCCGGCCCACAGGCTGGCGAACCAGCGATTGAGGTCATCGGCGAAGACCGCCGCCTTGCCGCCGAAGCGTTCCAGGTCGTGGCGGTAGGCCTTGGAATCCTGCGTCGTGATGGCATAGGCCTGGCCGCCGACGAATTCATAGCCGATCGCGTCGGCCTGATCGTCGCCGGCGTTCAGATAGATGAGCGCCGAGCCGATCAGGCCCACAAGAAGAATGCAGACACCGATCAGATAAAGGCGAATTTGGCGCGGGCGCATGGCGGCAGGTTTCCGGAAGCGCAAGGCGGCGGAGACATTCCGTCGGCGGCTTGCGCAATCGACACTGTACTCAATTATCGCCGGCGCGCCAGACGCTGGCCAGCCAGGGCTGCTGTTCGCGCGGCAGGCCCGCGGGGCGGTAATAATGCTCGAGTTCGGAAAAACCGGCTTGCGCCAGGTGACGGCGCCAGGCTTCGAGATCGTGGTAAGCGCCGTAACGCCCGCCATTCCAGCCTTCGACGTTGGCCCCGTGCGGGTTCGAGCAGAAGAGCACGCCGCCGCGTTTGAGCGTCGCGTGCAATTGCCGCAGCACGCGCGGCAAGGCCAGGGTCGGCACATGAAAGAGCGAGGCGTTGGCAAACACGCCGTCGAAACGCAGCTCGGGAAGATCGAGCCCGAGGAAATCCTGCTGCCAGACTTCGCAGCCGCTGTCCGCCCGCGCCATCTCTGCGAAGCGCGCCGCGCCGTCGAGGCCGATGGCCCGGTGGCCAAGGCCGGTGAAGGTCTTCAGGTCGCGCCCCGGGCCGCAGCCAAAATCGAGAATCGCGAACGGCGGCTCGCCGATGATATGGCGCAGCAGGGCGGCGATGTTCTGGCTCACATCGTGGGCCTGTGTGCCACAACGGAATTCCTCGGCGCGCGCCTCGTAATGCGCGAGGGTCAAGGCCGAGACCTGGTCGAGGCCCGGGCCGTCGGCCGCCGTCACGGACCGGTGCCGGCCAGCAGGCTGTCGAGTTTGGCGGCGCAAATGAAATCGTTCTCCGACAGACCGCCGATCGCGTGCGTCGAATAACGGACGCGACATTCCTTGTAGCCGACCTCGAGGTCGGGATGGTGATTTTCGCGATGCGAAACCCAGGCCGTGGCATTCACAAAGGCCATCGTCTCGTAGTAATTCTTGAAGGAATAGGTCTTGACGAGTTCCGAACCAAGAACCTTCCAGCCTTGCAGATCCTTGAGCAGCACCTCGACTTGCGGCGCGGCGAGCGGCGCCACGCCGCCTTCGCAGGGCTTGCAGGTTTTTTCGCTGAGCGGCTGTTGGGCATGGCTCATGGTCTGTTCTCCGGTCAATTAGTCCTGCGTGCGGGCCGCGTGCCTCGCGACCGCCGCGTCGTCATTTCCTGGCCCTGTAGATGTCCCAGGCTTTCCTGAACTGCGTCCGCGTCAGCCTGCCGCTGCGCTGCGCATCGGCGGCCTTGAAGGCCTCTTCGAAACCGATCAGGTCCTTGGTGTCGTCCGGCGTCACATAGCCGCGCTTGCCGGCGTCGAGTTTGCGGAACACTGCATCGGCGTTGTTGATTTCGCTCGGCGGCACAGCCGGTTTGACGAGTTCCGGCGGTGCCGTCGGGGAAAGCGGAGAGACCGCCGGCGGCCCGACAGGCGCGCCGCTACCCTGCGCCCAGGCCGGTCCCATTCCGCCGGCAGTCGAGGCGAGCGCCAGGACGGCGAAAGGGACGAGGCGCAAATTTCCACTGGCCCAACATCCGGACTTGCTCATGTCTGCCTCCGGCAAGCATCGCGCGATCCACGCTTGCTCAATGGACAGTTTCGCCTTCGCTCGGTTCAGTGCTGCGCGCCGGCGGGCGCTTAACGACGCGTGTCGATCTGCGCCAGCGCCGCTTCAATGGCGCTCGCGTCAGCGGGCCTGACCAGCCGACTGACTTCCCTGCCGTGGTTCATGAAGATCAGCGTCGGCCAGAGCTTGACGCTGAACGAGCGCCCGAGCGGACGGCCTTTGCCATCTTCGACCTTGATGCGGCGAAGGCCCGGATGTTTGGCCAGGGCGGCGCGGATCAAGGGCTGCGCCGCCTGGCAATGTTCGCACCAGGGCGCGCCGAATTCGACGAGCAGCGGCGCGCTGCCGGCGTCGATCTCGCTGCGCAAGGGCTCGACGGCCAAATAGTCTGCTTGCTCTGCCATGAAAATCCCGGTGCCTGTGATGTCAAACGAAAATGGCGTGCATGGACTGCGCGTCGGCGGCGATTTGCGGCAGCACCTCGGCGAAATTTTGCCGGGCCGCCGCCGTTTCCGCGCCCGCCGCCTCGCCTTCCTGTTGCGCGCGGCCGAAATAGTTCTCGTCGAGAATGCTGCCGACATAGATGATGTCGGCCAGCATGCGCACCGCGGTCGGCACCACCCTGGGCTGGTCGTGGTCGATGGTGGCATTGACCACTTCCTCCGACACGCCGAGCGCGTGCAGCAGCGTCACCCCGATGCTTTCGTGCCATTGCATGATCAGGTACTTGACGGAGTCCGGACGGGCGCGCAATTCAGCGTACTGGGCCGCGCGATAGACCATGTAGAAAGCGCCGAGGTCGTGCACCAGGCCGGCGAGCAGCGCCTCGTCGGGATTGATTCGTGTGTAGGTGCGCGCCAGGACGCGGGCCGCCGCCGCGGTCTTCAGCGTATGGTTCCACAGCGACTGGGTCAGATCGCTGAAGATCGCCATGTCCTTGGAACGGATCAACTGGTTCATGGCGATGGCCAGCGCGGTGGTGCGCACCATCTCGACGCCGAGGCGACCGATCGCCGCCTGGAGATTGCGCGCCGGCGTTCCGTCCGGGCTGTAGAGCACGGAATTGGCCATGCGCATCAGCTTGGTGGCCACCAGGGGTTCAACGTTGACGATCTGGGCGATGCGCGCCGTCGGCAAATCCGGGTTCTGCATCTCGCGGCGCAGGCGCAGGGCGGCATCGAAGGAGGTCGGGAAGACGACATCGCCGGCCAATTCGCGGGCGATATCCTCGAGCATCTGAAAGCGTTGCGCGCGCAGGGCGTCGCCAACCTTGTCGGGGCTTGGTTGCTGGTCTGTGTTCATGATCATTGCGTGCGGGTTGTCGGTCTCTCGTCAAGCGGGGCGCTAAGCAGGCCAAGCCTGATCGTCGATAAAAAATCGGCAGCATGCAGCTGCCCACGCGAATCTTGCCCAATTATATGCCAGTGTCGCTGCGCTTGTAACGCAGCTTTGCGCGCCAACTCGCGCGGCATCGATCCGCGGCGGCTTCTTTCCGTCTCCGGCCGCGAGCTTCATGACGCCTTGTCGACGACGACGAAGCTCATGCGCTCGAAGTCGGGACCGTGGTCGAGCACTTTCACCAGTTCGACGCACCACGCCGTATCCGTGTAGATTTCGATCAGGCGCGAAGCGTCGGACCAGCCGCGCGGGATGACCAGCGACTGTTCGCTGCCGACCGCCGGCACCGCAGGCAGCAGGAAAGCGCCGCTGGTGGCGTAACTGTCGGCGTCGTCCGGCATGCGCGGTCGTGCCGCCACACATTGCGGCAGGCCGGCCAGGGTGGCCACGCCGACGATCAAGCCGGTGTGCTGCTCCTGCATCAGCCAGATCATCCGCGCCAGCAGCACGCTGCCACCTTCGTGCGGGCAGACCGCCAGCAACTGTCCGTGCGTGATCTTCCTGCCGGCGGCACCGCGCATCAAACAGAATCCGCTCGCCGACTGGTTGACCGCCAGCCATTGTTCGGCCATCAAACCGTCCTGCCCGCCGGCTGAGCGACGCTCGGTTTCCGGCGGCGAATCGCCCTGCGGCTCATCCGGGGGGCTCAAGGATTTGCCGCAGAGATGTCGATAGATCGCGTCAAAACCGGTGCTGACCCTGGCAACTCCAGCGCTCGCACGGCGGCTATACTTGCGCGCGCCGCGCCTTTGCGACCAGCTGTTCGCAAGATGCCCGAGCAGCCGCTTGCATTGCCGGGCCGGGTAATCGCCGAGGCCGATCCGCGCCGGTGGAATTTTGTCGCGCAATTGCTTGCGCATCTGGCTCAGCTGCGCGACCAGGCGCCCGGTGTCGAGACGGCGCGCCTGCACGGCGAGCGGATGCTCACCCGGCGAACTCAGGGCGAAGTCGCGCAGCAAGTCGATCACGAATTGCGACGGGACTTCGCCGGCGGCGACCGGATTCAGGCTGACCAGCGGCGACCACGCGCCTGCCCAGCGCCGAACCAGGCTCTGGTCGGCGATCGACAGTCCGTAGGGGCCGGCCAGCTGGACCAGCAAAAGGCTCAGCAAGGCCGCCGTGCAATGGGTGCTGCGCGCCAGCGGGTCAAGCGGATCATCCACCGGAATCGTCGCCACGCCGCCCTGTTCGGCGAGCGCGTAATGCACGTGCAGATCGCGCCACAGGCCGGGCGAAATTTCGCGCCGCGCCCGGTAATGCTCGATGACCGACAGGCCATGGTAGTAGATGCAACGATGCAGCACCAACGCCCTGCGGTTGCTCCCGGCGCGCTCGCCGGGCGAGCCGTCGCGTCGGACACAGCTGGCGTAATTGTTCGCCGCCTTGAGCCAGGTCGAGATGACCTGGCCGAAACAATGGTCCTGCTCGGCGTTGAGCGGCAGGGGCTTATTGACGTAGCTGCGGGCGAGTTCTTCGCCGACGAAGCAGAGCGGCTCCCGCGATTGCTCGAGCAACTCGAGATGGACATCGACCGGCAGCGGGGTATGCAACAGGGAATCAAGAAAATGATCGAGGTCGCGATGCGCCTGTTGCGGGTCAGCCAAGGGCAGCCGGGAAAGAATCTCCAGGCCGGTTTGCAGATCGGGGATGATCGTGCTGCTTGGACTAGGGTCAATCACAGTACTTCTATCCAGAATCTGACGCTGCCGAAAACCGATGACACGAGAAGCAGGAAGCGCGGGGCACAGCGCCGCATCACCCGCATGAGCAATGACCGGGGGTCGTCGGAATGGTTCCTGCGCGATGCCGGATCAGTGCAGCATCGGCGTCACGTCGGCGACGCGCCGGTCGAGGTCGATCATGCGCACGCGGTGGCCGTGCATGGCGACGCGGCCGGCGCTGCGGTCGTTGCCCGTACCGCTGTACTCGAAAGCATAGACGCGGGTGAGGCGCAGCACGCCGTCGCTGCCGCGCCGCAAACCGATGCGCTGGATGGCGACGGTATCGTCGAGCAGCAGCAGATTCTCCGAATCGCACGCGGCCCTGGCCGCCGCAACGGCCGTCTCGCGTACCTTCAGGCTGTCGAACCACAGCCAGGCCGTTGCCGCCAGGAGCAGCAGCACGAGGAGGTCAAGCCCGTCCATGCGCGCCGCCTGCGACTGGATTCGAACGGCCGGTTCGGCAAAGACCCGGCATCAGGTGACGCCCTGGCACGCGCTCAAACGCTCGCGCTCGGCCGCTCGGCGATGCGATTGCGCCAGGCTTGCAGATGCGGCAGGCCTTCCTCGCCCGGCTTGAATTTGATCAGTCGCGCAAATTCGATCGCGCAGAAGGCGGTGATGTCGGCGATGGTAAAGCGCTCGCCGGCCGCGTAGGGATGGCGGGCCAGCTGGGCGTCGAACCAGCGCGCGCTGTCGCGCATCTTCTGCCCCTGCGCGGCGCCGTATTCGGCGAACTGCGGCTGCTCGAGAACGGCGAGGCCGGGGTGCGTATGACGGATGCAATTGGCGATCCTGGCGAAGAGCTGGAGTTCGATCTGACGATCGACCATTTCGATGAAGGCCCGCTCCTCGCCATGGACGCCGAGCAGGTTGGGCTGCGGATAAAGCGTTTCGAGATAGCTGCAAATCGCCCGCGACTCGGCGAGGCAACGGCCATCGTCAAGTTCGAGGACCGGCACGGTGGCCAGCGGATTGCGCGCCAGGAAGCCGGCCTGCTTGTGTTCCCCGGCGTTCAAGTCGAGCGGCACGCGTTGAATGTCGGCGACGCCTTTTTCGGCGAGAAACATGTCCACGCGTCTTGGATTCGGCGCCCGCACCGCAGTGTAAAGTCGCATCGTTCTTCCTCCCCTCTGAACTGCGACTCTACCCCGTTTGCGCTCAGAACGGCAATTCCGCCTGCCGGCGCGGCGCGCTCATCGCCACCTCTCCCGCAGCACCCAGGCCGCTCGCCCGCACGCCGAGCAGGCGAATCTTCTGCGTCAGCGGAACGCGCTTCAGGCAGGCTCCGGCCGCCCGGCGTATCGTAAGCGCGTCGCTGACGCGCAGCGGCAAGGTGACATCGCGGGTCACCGCGCGAAAATCGGCGTAGCGCAGCTTGATGCCGATGTTCTTGCCGGCATAACCGCTGCGCTGCAGGTCTTCGGCGAGGCGCCGGCACAGCGTTGTGAAAATCGCGGACAGTTCGGACCGGTCGCGCGTCGCGTGCAGGTCGCGCGCGAAGGTCGTCTCGCGGCTGATCGACTTGGGCTCCGAAGCCGTGACGACGGGGCGATCGTCGATGCCGTGCGCGACGCGGTGCAGCCAGTTGCCGGTCGTGCCGCCGAATTGCCGGACCAGAAACTCGGCCGGCGTCGCCGCCAGTTCGCCGATCGTGTTGATCCCGAGCCCTGCGAGTTTTTCCGCCGACTTGGGGCCGATGCCGTTGATCTTGCGCGCCGCCAGAGGCCATATCCGTTCGGCGATCTCGCCCGCGGCGAGGATCGTCAGCCCGTTCGGCTTGTCCAGGTCGGAGCAGATTTTTGCCAGCAGCTTGTTCGGCGCGATGCCGATCGAACACGACAGGCCGGTCGCCGCGACGACCGCCTGCTTGAGGCGCCGCGCCAGCGCATCGCTGGCCTCGGCGCTGCGGCTCAGGTCAAGGTAAATCTCGTCGATTCCCCGGTCTTCGATGTCGGGCGCGATGCGCGCGACGGCCGCCTTGAAGCGGCGCGAGCATTCGCGGTAAGCATCGAAATCAGCGGGCAGCAGGATCGCTCCGGGGGCGAGCCGCGCCGCTTTCATCAAGCCCATTCCGGAAAAGACGCCGAGCGCCCTGGCTTCGTAGGTCGAGGTGGTGGCGACGCCGCGCCCCGCGTAATCGCGCAAGCGGGCGAAGCGCAGACTGCCGTCGCTCTGCGCCTGCGGCTGGTGGTCGCCGCGCCCGCCGACGACCACGGCCTGTCCGCGCAATTGCGGATAACGCAGCAATTCGACCGAAGCGTAGAACGCGTCCATGTCGAGATGGGCAATCCGCCGAATACTGTTCATACGTACAGTATAGATGAATTGCCCACGGCGCGGCGCACGGCACTGCAATCAGCGTTTCAGTGGCCGTACGAGCTTGTCGCGCCGGGCGTCTTGCGGCAGATCGCCGCGGCCGGCCCTTCACTCATCGGCCGTCGCTGCACGGATAGCGCCAGCCCGTGTGCAAGCCTTCAGTCGGAATTTTTCTTGACGTCGTTTTTCAGATCGCCATATCCGGCCTGGATCTTTCCACCGACATTTTGCAGTTTGCCTTTTTGCTCGAGATTCCTGTTGCCGCTGATCCGGCCTGCGACTTCCTTGACTTTGCCTTTCGCTTCTTCCGCGCGGCCTTTGACTTGATCCTTGTTCATGATGCCTCCTGGTCGATTGATGACGGTAGCGAATGTCGCTGGCGTGACCGGACACTCACCGAGGTCAAGAATAGTCAGGATCGTTGTGGCTTTCTGTGCGACAACACCCATAAGCCGTCGCCATGGCGCGCGCGCCCCGCTGCGCAATGCCAGCCTTGCAGCGCTCTATCCGCCGCCCAGCACGCGCAGGATTTGGCGTCCGTAAGCCTCGAGCTTCTTGGCGCCGACGCCGTTGATTTGCGCCAGCGCGGCAAGCGAGTCGGGCGCCGCTTGCGCCATTTCGGCGAGCGACGCGTCGTTGAACACGATGTAGGCGGGCAGATTGTGTTCGCGCGCGATTTCGGCGCGCCAGGCTTTCAG
>CAIXAY010000486.1 GCA_903917505.1 uncultured beta proteobacterium
AATCGACTGGCTACCTTTTGCTCCGCCTCGCTGGCTCCCAATTCCGCGCCATTCACAGTCAGGCGGCCGCGACGTCGCGCGTCCTACTGCGCGTGCTGCGAACTCAGAATTTGCCCGAGGAAGTTGCGCGTCGTTTCGTGCTGCGGATTGCTGAAGAACTGATCGGGCGGGGCCTGTTCGATGATCCTGCCCTCGGCCATGAAAATGACGCGGTCGGCGACGCTGCGCGCGAAGCCCATCTCGTGCGTGACGCAGAGCATGGTCATGCCGTCCTCGGCGAGGACTATCATCGTGTCGAGCACTTCCTTGACCATTTCCGGATCGAGCGCCGAGGTCGGTTCGTCGAACAGCATGATCTTCGGCGTCATGCACAGCGCGCGCGCGATGGCGACGCGCTGCTGCTGGCCGCCGGAGAGCTGGCTCGGGTACTTGTGCGCCTGCTCGGGAATGCGCACGCGCTTCAGGTACTTCATGGCGATGCTCTCGGCTTCCTCCTGGTCGAGGTGGCGCGAGTGGATCGGGGCCAGCGTGCAGTTCTGCAAAATGGTCAGGTGCGGGAACAGGTTGAACTGCTGGAATACCATGCCGACTTCCTGCCGGACCGATTCGACGTTGTGGCCGCCGGCGGTCAGATCGATGCCGTCGACGACGATGCGGCCTTTCTGCACTTTCTCGAGATGATTGATGCAGCGGATCAGGGTGGATTTGCCGGAGCCGGACGGGCCGCAAACGACGATGCGCTCGCCGGCCCGCACGCTCAGGTTGATCTGGCTCAGCGCCTGGAACTTGCCGAACCATTTGTCGACGCCTTCGATCTGAATGATCGGAGCAACGGTATCGTCCGGCATCGTGGATGGTCTCGTGTCTGTCATGATGATACCGTTGTGTGCATGGCCGCTATTACATCTTCGGCAGGTCGGTTTCCAGCCACTTGCGATACAGCTTGTTGAGTTCGCCGTTGGCGGTGTTGCGGGTGACGAAATCGTCGACATATTTGAGCAGGTCGGCCTGGCCCTGGCGCATGACGATCCCCATCACCTGCTGGCGCAGCAGGAACTTGGTCTCATAGGTGTTGGCCGGCGCGCGTTTTTCGATTTGCGCGGCGACCGTCGTCGAGCAGCCGATCGCGTCGACCTGGCCCGACATCAGCGCCTGCATGCCGGAAGCATCGTCGTCGAAGCGGCGGATTTCGGTGCCTTCCGGGGCGACTGCGGTCAGCGCCACGTCCTGGGTGCTGGCGCGCGCCACGCCGACGCGCTTGCCCTTGAGGTCGGCCGCGTCCTTGATGTTGATCTTCTTGTCGCCGTACAACACGATGCTGGCCGCGGCGTAGGGCTTGGAAAACTGCACCTGCTTGGCGCGCTCGGGCGTGATGGCGAGCGAAGCGACGAGCAGATCGACCTTGTTGGTCAGCACGAAGGGAATGCGGTTCGGGCCGGTCACCGCAATCAGATTGAGCTTGACGCCGAGGTCCTTGGCCAGCAGGCGCGCGACGTCGGCGTCGTAGCCATCGGGCTGGTTGCTGGCGTTCATCGTGCCGTAAGGCGGAAAATCGACGAGCATGCCGATCGTGATCTCGCCCTTTTGCTTGATCTCGGCGATGGTTTGCGCGCCGGCCAGCGGCGAGCAGAGCGTGGCGGCCAGCCCGAGGCCGAGCGCGGCGGCGATGAAGACGCGGCGTTGCAGGAACTTGATCATTTTGAAACCTCCATGTTGTTATGAAAAATTACCGTGAGAACCGCTTAGCGTGCGAGCGCTGCCGCCTGCTTCCTTTCGATGCGCGCCGCAAGCAGCGACAAAGGCCAGCATAATACAAAGTAGATTCCGGCGACGACACTGAAAACGATCAGCGGCTGGAAAGTGGCGTTGTTGATGATCTGGCCGGAGCGCGTGACTTCGGCGAAACCGATGATCGCGGCCAGCGAAGTTCCCTTGATCACCTGCACCATGTAACCCACGGTCGGCGCCAGGGCGATCTTGAAGGCCTGCGGCAGGATCACGTATTTCATGCGCGCGACGTACGGCAGGCTGAGCGCCTGCGCCGCTTCCCATTGCCCGCTCGGCACGGCCTGGATGCAGCCGCGCCAGATCTCGCCGAGAAAGGCGCTGGTGTTGAGGATCAGCGCGACGCCGGCGGCCACCCAGGGATTGACGTCCATGCCCAGCACCGGCGCGCCGAAGAACACCAGAAAAAGCTGAAGCAAGAGCGGCGTGCCCTGGAAGATCTGGATGAAGCCGCCGGACAGGAGTTGCAGCGTTCGACTTTCCGAAGTCCTGGACAGCGCGATGATCAGCCCGCCGATCGCGCCGCCGACGAAAGCGATCGCCGACAGGGCGACGGTCCAGCGCGCGGCTTCGAGGATGAAGAGAAATTCGGAGAAGCCAAAGGTGCGCATCAGCGACCCGCCGGATAATCGAGGGTGCGCCGGTAGATCACGCGGAACAGCGCCGAAAACGCGAGGGCCAGCGACAGGTAGATCACCGTGACGACGATGTAGATCTCGAAGCTGCGGAAGGTCTGCGATTGCAGATTGGCGGCGACCGAGGTCAGGTCATCCGCCGAGATGGCCGACACCACCGCGGAACTCAGCATCAACAAAATGAACTGGCTGGTGAGTGCCGGATAAACCGTGCGCAGCGCCGGTACCAGGATGACGTGGCGGAAGATCTTGTGCGCTTTCAGGTTGAGCGCCAGGCCTGCCTCGATCTGGCCCCGGGGAATCGATTCGATGCCGGCGCGAATGATCTCGGTGGCGTAAGCGCCAAGATTGACGACCATGGCAACGAGCGCTGCCGTGTGCGATGACCAGCGCAGGCCAAGGGCAGGCAAGCCGAAGAAGAAGAAGAAAAGTTGCACCAAAAACGGGGTGTTGCGGATCAACTCGATGTAGGCATTGATGAGCCAGCGCAGCGGTGCGGGTCCGCCAGTCTTGCCCCAGGCGCATACCACCGCCACGATCAGGCCGAACAGCATGGCCATCATCGAAAGCTCGATGGTATTCCACGTTCCCCGGAGAAGCAGTGGCCAGGCGGCAAAAACAGCGTCAAATTGGAAGGTGTAGTTCACAGCTTGGTATCGAATACTCAGAGCAGCAAAAAAAAAATTATACACAAACGCCGGTCGTTCATCGGGAATACTTGGCGTGCGCGCTCTGCCAGCCTGGCTGATGGTTCGTCGCCTGCGTCCTGTTCGCCTTGACAAAAACTTGCATTCCTGATTTTGATTTCGTATATTAACTGCATCGATACAGTTTGATGCCAGGAAGCAGGAGTGCTAGCGCAATTAATCTCGATACTTCGTTCCCGGAGATGCAAGCGCAGTGAATTGCCATGCACGGGCACGATGGACGGCAGGAATGTTTTGTGAAGACCTGGGGCTCAGAACGGTACAAATGGATCTTTGACAACCGGTGGGCAGAGTGCATCCGCCTAACGAAAGGAGATTCTTCATGACTTGCAAATCGACCGACCATTTTTTTTCCATCAAGCGGATATTCAAAACCTCGCTGATCACGCTCTCGGCATGCGCAGCGATTACCTCGGCGCATGCCCAGTCGGTGACGATCAACGTCGTCGATGTCGGCGGAGCGCTGGCGCTGCTGCAGGACGCCATCGAGTCCTATCAGAAGGTCAATCCGAACGTGAAGTTCACCTTCACCAAGGCACCCGCGCCGGAACTGCCCAGCAAGTTGAAGGCCATGCAGACGGCGAACCGGACGGACGTTGATCTGGTCCTCGGCGGCAACGATATTCTGGCGGCCGGCATACAACAGAAGCTGTGGACCCAGATCCTGCCGGACTACGCGGCGAAATTCCCCAACGTGATCCAGAACTACCACCCGCAGGCGCAGAAGATGCAGGAACTGGCGCAGAACCAGGCGCTGGCGGTGGTCTTCATGACCGGCGGCCCCTTCCTCGAGTACGACCCGAGTAAAGTCAAGCAGCCACCGACGACGCCGCAGGAACTCCTGGCGTGGTGCAAGGCAAATCCCAACCGGCTGATTTATGCGCGTCCGGCGAATTCAGGCCCGGGCAGAACATTCATCATGGGCTTGCCTTACCTCCTCGGCGACAAGAATCCCAAGGATCCGGAGAACGGCTGGGAAAAGACCTGGGTGTTCCTGAAGGCCTTGAACACCTGCATTGAATACTATCCGACCGGAACCGGCGCGGTGATGAAGGAACTGGGCCAGGGCTCGCGCGACATGACGATCAGCGTCACCGGCTGGGACATCAATCCGCGCGCGCTCGGCATCGTGCCCAAGGAATTCAAGGTCGTCAATTTCAAGGACTTCACCTGGATCAACGATACCCAGTACCTGATGGTTCCGAAGGGCGTGCAAGCCAACAAGCTGCCCGTCGTGCTCGACCTGATGGCCTACCTGCTGAAGCCGGCGCAACAGGCGCTGACCTGGGACAAGGGCTATTTCTATCCCGGCCCCGCGGTGAAGAACGTGCCGGTCGAAATGGCGCCTGCCGACAGTCAGGCCGTGATCAAGGAATTCGGACGCGCCGAGTACGCGGAGTGGACGGCCAAGTACAAGCACGCGCAACCGCTCGACGCGGAAGCCATGGTGAAGGCATTCAGGATCTGGGACCAGGAAGTCGGCGCCCAGAAGTTCAAATAATCGTTCGCTCACTGCAGATCAATGAAAAACAATTTTGAGAATCTCAGCTTGCGCCAGGTCACCCGCCGTTTTGGCGGAGGGCCGGGTGCCGGGAAGAAGGGCAGCGCGCCGGTACTTGCAGCGCTGAATCGCTTGTCGCTCGATGTGGCCAAGGGCGAATTCATCGCGCTGCTCGGCCCGTCGGGCTGCGGCAAGTCCACTGCCCTGAATTGCATCGCCGGCCTGCTGTCCTTGTCGGAAGGCGAGATCCTGCTCGACGAGACGCGCATTGATCTGCTGCCACCGGAAGAGCGCGGTTTCGGCATGGTGTTTCAGAACTATGCGCTGTTCCCGCATATGACGGTCGAGAAAAACATCGGTTTTGGCCTGCTGATGCGCGGGCTCCCCGAGCGGGAAATCGCGCAAAAGGTGGCCAAGGCCATCGACCTCGTGCAACTCGGCGCGCACGCGCATAAGCTTCCGGGGCAACTGTCGGGCGGGCAGCAGCAACGCGTGGCGAGCGCCCGGGCGATCGGCATCGAACCGCCCTTGATTCTGATGGACGAGCCGCTGTCGAATCTCGATGCGAAACTGCGGCTTGAAATGCGCACGGAAATTCGCCGCATCCATGGTGAGTTGGGCCGGACCACGCTTTATGTGACGCACGACCAGGACGAGGCGCTGTCCCTGGCCGACCGGATCGTCGTGATGAAGGACGGCGTCGCGCAGCAGATCGGCGCGCCGCAAATGGTCTACAGCCAGCCGCAGAATCTTGCGGTTGCGCGCTTCATGGGCTACCGCAACGAGTTGCTGCTCGACGTCGTCGAACAGCGTGACGGCGTGGCGCAACTCAAGGGTCCGGGAATCTCCGTCTCCGGTGCGGCGTGCGGCGAATTGGGAGGCAAGGCGCTGGCCGCTTTCCGGCCCGACGATTGCTCGATCGGGCCCGGCAGCGCAACGCCGGAAAACGCCTTGACCGCCCGGGTGGAGTCCGTCGAATATTACGGCAGGGAAACGCTTTTCATGCTCCGTACCGTGGACCACACGCCGCTCTTCGTTCGCACGCAAGGCAGCGCGGCGATCGGTGAAAACCTGACCATTTCCATCCCGCGCGAGCGTATTCGCGTCTATCCGGCGGAACAGGCGAAATGATCCAGGGCGCATCCGATAGGCCTGGCGCCTGGTGGAAAGACATGACGTTCTGGATGCTGGCGCCGGCGACCCTGTTCATCCTGCTGGTCTTCGTCTACCCCTTCGTCGATGGCTTGATCCTGTCTTTCAAGCCGATGAACGGCGGCGGCTTTCTCGCCAACTACGAGAACTTCTTCAGCGATCCGAACCTGTGGCAAACCATAGGCACGACGATGAAGCTCGCCTTGCCGGCGACCGTGATCAATGTCTGCATCGCCGTGCCCCTGGCCTACCGCCTGCGCAACAAGACGCCTTACCAGAAAGCCGCGACCACCATCATCACCATTCCCCTGACGCTGGGCACCGTGCTGATTGCCCAGGGGATGCTGAGTTACTTCGGGCCCAACGGCTGGTTCTCGCAGTTCGTGCAGTGGGCTGATCTTTACGAGGGTCCGGTCAGGCTGACACACAACTACTGGGGAGTGTTGATCTCGCTTGTCATCTCCGGTTTTCCATTTGTTTTCCTGCTCATTCTGTCGTACATCACCGGTATCGATCCGGTCCTGTCGCGCGCCGCCGCGACGCTGGGCGCGAATCCCTTCCGGCAATTCCGGCATGTCGTCTTCCCTCTGCTGTTGCCGGGGCTGGCGATGTCTTTCGCGCTGGCCTTCGTGCAGGCTTTTTCGGTGTTTCCCTCGGCGATCCTGCTGGGCGCGCCGTCCGGGCCGACGCGCGTCATTTCGATCGCGGCCTATGAAGCGGCATTCGAGAACTACGATTACTCGATGGCTTCGGCCATCGCCATGATCATGGGCACCGTTCAGCTCGTCGTGGTTGCCTTGGTCCTGGGATTTCGGCGACTGTCTTACCGCGGCCCCGTGACCGGAGGAAAAGGATGAGTTCGCCTTCACTCTCTGCCCGACTCGGCAAAGCGCTGACCGCCAAATTGGTCGCACGCGTCTGGAACGCCACCGTCGTCGGCTTGATGACCTTCTTTCTGCTCAATATCGCCTTGATCGTCGCTTCGGTGGCGACGAGTTCTTTCGGCAAACGCTGGTTCAATACCTGGCTTCCCGACGGCTACACGACGCACTGGTACTTCGACGCATGGAAGGAATTCCAGCTCAGCAGTGTGATGATCGTGACCATCCAGATCGTTGTCGCCGTCGTCGTCCTGGCCGTTCTGCTCGGCGTCCCTGCCGCCTATGCGCTGGCGCGCCGGGATTTTCGCGGCAAGAACCTGCTGATGGGCCTGTTCCTCCTGCCGCTGATGATTCCGCCGATCACCTACGGCATACCGCTCGCCACCGTGATGTATCGACTGGAACTCGCCGGCACCCTGACCGGCGTCATCATCGCCAATCTGTTGCCGGCGCTGCCCTTCGTGATCCTGGTGATGACGCCATTCATCGAGCAGATCGATACCAATCTCGAGTCGGCGGCCCGGGTTTTCGGCGCGAGCAATCTGCAATTGTTTCGCCATGTGCTGGTTCCGCTGCTCCTGCCGGGAATGCTGGCGGCGACACTGCTGGTCGTGGTGCGCACCATTTCGATGTTCGAACTGACCTTCCTGACGGCCGGCCCGAGCACGCAGACGCTGGTCGTGTCGCTGTACTACGCGGTATTCGCCGCCGGGGTCAGGGCGCAGCAATCGATCGACGCGATGGCGATTGTGTACATGGTCGTTACCGTGACGTGGCTGCTCATCGCCATGCGTTTTGTCAGCCCGACACAACTCGTCTCGCAAGTGCGGGAACAGCCGCAAGGAAACTAGCGTGTCCACCACGAGAGAGCCGGCACAGTCGATCCGGCAGTGGGCGCTGGAGCACGTCTGCCCCTATTGGCGCGAGCGTATCGTCGATCCGCGCGGCGGTTATTTCGAGTCGCTCGACGAGCACGGCGAAGCCGGCCTCTCGCCGGCGAAGACCGTGCTCAATCAGGCACGCCTCACGTATGTCTTCAGCCACGCCGCGCTGCTCGGGGGACGTGCGGACTTCCGCAAAGCGGCCGACCACGGCTTTGCCTACCTGCAGCGCAGCAGCGGCATCAACGGGCAATTCGAGGGATGGCACCGGAGCACTAACGTTCAGGGCGTCGTTCTGGATTCCGCGCGCGACGCCTACGACCAGGCATTTGTCATTTTCGCGATGGCCTGGTATCACCGGGCGAGCGCTTCACAGGAAGCATTGCGCCTGGCCGAGCGAACCTTCGATTTCCTCAAGGACAATCTGCGTGATGCGGTTCACGGCGGTTTCTTCGAGGAGTATCCGGCGATCGACAGGTTGCCGCGACGACAGAACCCGCACATGCATCTTCTCGAAGCCATGCTGGCGATGCACGCCGCCACCGGGCAGAAACTGTGGCTGGATCGGGCGGCCGGGATCATCGAACTCTTCAAGGAAGTCTTCTTCGACCGCAAGACGGAGTCCCTCGTCGAATTCTTCGATGCAAAGTGGAAGATCGCGCAAGGTGATCCGGGACGGCTGCGCGAGCCCGGGCATCAGTTCGAATGGGTCTGGCTGCTGGGGCAGTACGCGAATCAAGCCGGCGCCGACGACTTTGAAGCGTACGCAAGAGCACTGTTTTCATTCGGCACGACGCATGGCATCGACCCGGCCGGCCGCCTGCGCGGCATTGTCATCGATTCGGTCAACGCCGACGGGACGGTGCATGCCGACAGCAAACTGCTGTGGCCGCAGACCGAGTACATCAAGGCCTGCATTTCCCGGTTCGAGACGACGCAGGAGACGTTCTACAAGGATGCGGCGTTCGCCCACCTGCATCTCGTGCGCGAACATTTCTTCCGCGATGACGGCGCCAACTGGGTCAATCAGGTGTCGCGCGACGGCCTGCCGCTGGTTTCCGAAACCCCGGCACGTATTCTCTACCACTTGTTCCTGGCCTTGGCCGAGCTGATGCGCATCGAGGCGTCCTGATGCACTGCCGGCGTGAATGTTGAGCAATCTGTTTCGTTGATGCACGAGCGTGCGGGAGACAACAAACCCGGTTCGGTTCTTGGAAGGAGAAATGAACTGTGCGCGTAAAGACGATTCAGGACGTGGCGAAAGCCGCCGGCGTGTCATCCACGAGCATCTCCAACTACTTGAATGGTCGAATGGGTGAAATGCGCGTGGAAACGCAGCAGCGCATCGCCAAGACAATCAAGCAACTCGGCTATACGCCCAACAGCGCGGCGCGGCAACTCAAGACCGGTTATGCGCCTATCCTCGGGCTGCTCGTGCCTTCGGTGGTCAATCCCTATTTCGCCGAACTTGCGGTCGCTGTCGATGGCGCCGCGCAGAAGAAAGGTTTCCGGGTCGTGCTTTGCAATACGCAGCGCGAGCCGGAGCGCGAACTGGCGTTCGTTCGCGAACTCGTCGCCTACGGCGTGCGCGGAATCCTTGCGGCGTCCGTCCTGCAAAATGTCGATGCCATGAGTTCGCTGATCCGCCGCGGCGCCGCGTTCGTGCTTTTCGAAACGCTGGGCGCCGATCCGGGGATCGAACGTGTGGATGTCGTTTCGATGAACAACGTTCTGGCGGCGGAAGAAGCCGTCGATTGCCTGGTCGCCCTGGGCCACACGGCCATCGCCTACGCCACGGCGACGCCCTTGACGCCGCACCGCGTGGCGCGGCTGCAGGGCTATCGGAACGCCTTGCGGCGCCACCGGCTGGGGGACGGCGTGGTGATCACCGACGAGGACATCCCGAGCCATTCATTGGCGCATGACGATGCCGATCTTGCCCATTTCGGTCACGTCGCCGCCGCCCACATCCTGACCATGTCGCCCCGGCCGAGCGCGGTGATCGCCATGAACGATCTCATCGCGCTTGGAATGATGGCGGCATTCCACGAGCAGGGCGTGCGCATTCCGGATGAGATCTCGATCGTCGGGATTGACGACATCCAGCTGTCGAGCTTCACCTTCCCGGCGCTGACGACCGTGCGCCAGCCCTATCTGCAGATCGCCGAATCGGCGATCGAGCGGGTTTGCGCGCGCATGGAAGACCCGGCGCGAACCGGCGCGACGATCGCCCTCGATCCGACGCTGGTCCTGCGCGCATCCACTGCCGCGCGTTCCGCCCGATGAGGCGGACCTGCTAGCCCGCTGGTATTTTTTTCAGCAGCGGGGTGACAAGATCCATCGGCAGCGGGAAGACCACGGTCGTGTTCTTGTCGGCGCCGATCACGGTCAGCGTTTCGAGATAGCGCAGCAGGATGGCCTGCGGTTCCTGGGCCAGGATCTTCGCCGCCTGGAATAATTTTTCCGCGGCCTGCAACTCGCCTTCGGCGTGGATCACCTTGGCGCGCCGCTCGCGTTCGGCCTCGGCCTGCCGGGCGATCGCCCGGATCATCGATTCGGTGAGATCCACCTGCTTGATCTCGACGTTGGCGACCTTGATGCCCCATGAACCGGTTTGCGCGTCGAGCGCCTGCTGGATATCGAGGTTCAGCCTTTCGCGCTCGGAAAGCATTTCGTCGAGCAGGTGCTTGCCGAGTACCGAGCGCAGCATGGTCTGCGCCAGCTGGCTCGTCGCGTTGAGAAAATCGGCGACCTGAATGATCGCCTGTTCCGCATTCACGACACGGAAGTAAACGACCGCGCTGACCTTCACCGAGACGTTGTCGCGCGAAATCACGTCCTGGGTCGGCACCTCGAGCACGACCGTGCGCAGATCGACGCGCACCGCTTGCTGGATCAACGGAACGAGGAAGACGAGGCCCGGACCTTTGACCCCCGAGAAACGTCCCAGGGTGAAGAAGACACCGCGTTCATACTCGCGGAAAATTCTGATCGTCGAAGGAAGCAGCAGGACAATAATCAGAATCGCTGTGAACATACCGATCGAACCGAGATTCCAGAGCATTCAGGGCCTCCTTTGCACTACGGTATACCCAGTCTAGGTCACCGCCGGCGTTCAGGCCAGTCGCGTCGCGACGCACCGTTCGCGCTCATCTTCGAGCCGCTCGGCGATCAGTTCTATCCAGTGCCGGACCGGTGTCGCGGTGCCGCTCTGCAGATGCGTCTGGCAGCCGATGTTGGCGGTGACGATGAGCGTCGGAGAAGCGGCCTCAAGCGCTTCTAGCTTCTTGTCGCGCAGCTGCTTGGCGAGTTTCGGCTGAGTGAAGGAATAGGTTCCGGCCGAGCCGCAGCACAGGTGCGCATCGGCAACGGGCGTCAGTTCGTAGCCGGCCGCGATCAGCAATGCTTCGATCACGCCGCGGATCTTCTGTCCGTGCTGCAGCGAGCACGGCGAATGAAAAGCGATTCGCGGCCTGGCTTCAGCTTGGCGCAGCAGGGTCAGCAGTTGTTCGCGCTCGGCGGCGAGCACTTCCGAAACGTCGCGCGCCAGCGCCGAGACGCGCGCGGCTTTGGCGGCGTAAGCGGGGTCATGCTGCAAGAGGTCGCCGTATTCGCGCACTTCGGCGCCGCAGCCCGACGCCGTGATGACAATGGCTTCGACGCCGGCAGACGCATCGGCAATCAGCGGCCACCAGGCGTCGATGGCCCGGCGCATGTCGTCAAGCGCCTCGTCCTGCGCGCCGAGATGATAGCGCAGCGCACCGCAGCAGCCGGCGGCGGGCGTCAGGACTTCGATGCCGAGGCGGTCGAGAATGCGCGCAAGCGCCACATTGGTGTTCGGCGTCAGCGCCTGTTGCCCGCACGAAGCGAGCGCGATCATGCGCCGGGAATGCACGGTCGCGGATATGCGCGCCGTGGCGCGATGCGCGGCGGCGGCCGGCAGCTTGGCGGCCAGCGACTCGGGCAGGAGCGGGCGCAACCAGCGGCCGACGGTGACCGCCGATTGCAGCAATCCCTGCCGCGGGATTCCTTCGCCGAGCAGCATGCGGATCGCCTTGTCGGCCGGCGCACGCGGCACCTGCCGGTCGACGGCGGCGCGCCCGATGTCGAGCAGGCGGTGATAGTTGACGCCCGACGGGCAGGTCGTCTCGCAGGCGCGGCAGGTCAGGCAGCGGTCGAGGTGCAGCTGTGTGCGCTGCGTCACCGGCTGTCCTTCGAGCACCTGCTTGATCAGGTAGATGCGGCCGCGCGGTCCGTCGAGTTCGTCGCCGAGCAACTGGTAGGTCGGGCAGGTGGCGTTGCAGAAACCGCAATGCACGCAGGTGCGCAGGATGTGCTCGGCTTCGCGGCCGTCGTCGGTGTCCTTGATGAAATCGGCGAGATGGGTTTCCATGCGCGTGATTTCAGAATTCGGGATACAGGCGGCCGCGGTTGAAAATGCCGTTCGCATCGAACGCGGCCTTGAGTTCGCGATGGATGCGTGCGAGCGGTTCGCCGAGCGGCTGGAAAACGCCGAGCGCCGCTTTCGTCGCCGGGTCGGCGCGAAACAGCGTCGCGTGGCCGCCGGCCTGCGCCGCCGCTTGCCTGATCGCTTGATGTTCCGCAGCGCTCGCGGCATGCAGCCAGCGCTGCGCGCCGCCCCATTCGACGAGCTGCGTACCTGCGAGCGCCAGCGCCGGTGTCGTCGCCGGCACGGCCAGCCGCCACAGCGCGGCGGCCGCATCGGTGGCGAAGAATGCATGGCGCTGCTCGCGCAGGCTGCGCCAGAATTCGCTCGCCGCTTCGGGCG
>CAIXAY010000487.1 GCA_903917505.1 uncultured beta proteobacterium
CGGAAGCGGCGCCGCCCGAGCCCGCCAGGGTCGCAGCGAAGCCCGCGCCGGCGGCCGTGACCGGCCCGCAGTCGAGCTTCGCCGAGCGCCTTGCGGCCAGCGAAGCGTGGCTGAAGACGCGTCCCGACACGCACTATTTCATCCAGTTGCTGAGCACCGACGGCAACAACCAGCGCGGCGTCGAAGCATTCCTCGAAAACAACACACGGGCGCTCGATGCCGAGCAGCTTCGCGTTTATCGCTCGCGGCTCAGCGGGCGCGACCGGCTCGGCGTCATCTATGGCGATTTCCCGACGATCGAGGCGGCCAACGCCGAGCTTCAGAAAGTCGCCCGAATCAACCCGGCGAGCAGCCCCTATATTCGAACATTCAGCAAGTTGCGCTAAACTTGGAAGAAGAAAAGACGTTATGAACTGGGGAATGTCAGCGAGGGGGAACCTGATTTCAAATCCACCGCAAAGACGGCCGAAGGAAGTGCAGCGCTGCAAAGAACGCGAAGCTCTCGCAAAGAAGGGCTAACATCCGGTCATGCGCTGTTCTTCGCGAGGCCTTCGACGCGCGTTCGCGGCGGGCGTTTGCCCGGAAGCGGGATCGGCCCGCCACGGCGCGAACCGGCGCGCGACACCCCGCGTGATATGATAAATGCAACTCCTGAGCGGATGGAATCGAGCATGCTGAGAATTATTGGCGCCACCCTGACCGCGCTGGTCCTCACGGCCTGCACACCGACCACGCTGAGCGGCGGCCCCTCGGACGGCCATCTGCGCGCCGAGAGCACGGTCAAGGCCCCGGGCGCGATCCCCCAGCCGGTGCAGAACATCGCCTCGCTGCCCCGCCCGAAAGCCACCGGCAAAGCCGAGACCTACAGCGTCGTCGTGAACAACGTCAAGGTGCAGGATCTGCTGTTCGCGCTGGCGCGCGACGCCAAGATCAACGTCGATATCCATCCGGGCATCACCGGCTACGTCACCCTGAACGCCATCGACCAGACGCTGCCGCAACTGCTCGCCCGCATCGCCAAGCAGGTCGACATGCGCTTCGAGCTCGACGGCCCCAACCTCGCGGTGATGCCCGACTCGCCCTTCCTGAAAAGCTATCAGATCGACTACATCAACATCTCGCGCGACGTCACCGGCACCGTTTCGACCAACACCCAGATTTCGACCAGCGCGCTGTCGCCCACCGGCAGCACGGCGCCGGGCGGAACGGGCAATACCTCGCGCATCCAGATCGAAAACAAGTCGCGCAACCGCTTCTGGGAATCGCTCGAGAAGAACGTCAAGGACCTGCTGCACGAAACCGACAAGATCTTCCCCGAAGGCTCGACCGAGACCGTGATGGAGCAGAACACGACGCAGAGCACGACCGGCACCGGTGCCCGTGCGCCGACGATCAACGCCGCGCGTGGCAGCCAGGTCAGCCCGACGCTGGCCGGCAGCCCGAATCCGGCGGCGCTGCAGAACAGCGGCGAAACCGTGGTCCGGCGCATGACCTTCCGCGAAGCCGCCTCGGTGATCGCCAGCCCCGAGGCCGGGGTCATCACCGTACGCGCCACCGCGCGCCAGCACGAGAAAGTGCAGGAGTTCATCGACCGCGTGATGCACAGCGCCAAGAAGCAGGTGCTGATCGAGGCGACCATTGTCGAGGTCAACCTCTCGGACTCCTACCAGCAGGGCATCGACTGGAAAAACATCAATACCACAGGCTTCGGCTTGACGCGCGCCACCAACACGGCGAACGTCGGATCGACCATCGCCCCGTTCGGCCTGGTATACCGCAATGCCGCAGCCGGCCTCTCGGTGGCTGTGGACATGCTGCGCGGCTTTGGCACGACCAAGGTCCTGTCCAGCCCGAAATTGACCGTCCTCAACAATCAGACGGCGACGCTCAAGGTCTCGGAAGACTTCGTCTATTTCAGCGTCAAGCAGGACGTCGTTCCCGGCAGCACCGCAGGCACCCTGAGCGCAACCTCGACGACGACGACGCCGCAGTCGGTGTCGATCGGCTTCTTCATGAGCCTGACCGCGCAGATCGGCGACGACGACATGGTGACGCTCAACGTTCGCCCGTCGATATCGAGCATCTCCGAGCTCAAGCAGGATCCCAACCCGGTGCTGACCGACGTCAAGAATTTCGTGCCGCAAATCCGCACGCGTGAAATCGAGTCGATGCTGCGCGTGCAGAGCGGCGACATCGCCGTCCTCGGCGGGCTGATGGAAGACCGGATGGACAACAACAGCGGTCGTTTCCCGGGACTCGGCAACATTCCCTTCTTCGGTGAAATCTTCACGACGCGCAACAACTCGTCGTCAAAATCGGAACTCGTGATCATCCTGCGCCCGACGGTCATCAGGGACGCCTCGATCGAGGGCGATTTCAGCCACTTTGCGACGAGCCTGCCGAACCAGGATTTCTTCAGGACCGACAAGGTATATCAACCGTTTGCCCAGCCCGAGCAGCAGGAGCCGCTTCGATGAGCTTGCTGATGGACGCGCTCAGGAAGGCCGAGGAAGCCAAGCGGCAGGCCGGCGAGCCCCCTGCGCCGCCCGCTGAACGCGCCACGGCTGCAGACTCTCCCCTGGCCGCCACAACTTCGTCGCCCGGGCATTCGCGGCTGCCCGACCTGTCCTTGCTCGCCGATGCGGTCGACGCCGACCTCGCCGCCGTGTCGAGCGAAGCGCCGGCCAGGCGGCATGCGCCGGCAGGCTTGTCCGGGACGGACGACGAGCGCCAAAGCGCAGCGAGCGAACGGCGCGCGGTGCGCAACGTCTTCGCCGCGAAAGAGCCGCCCAAATCACATGCCATTCTGTGGCTCATCGTCGGGTTGGGCGGCATCGCTGCGCTTGCACTCGGCGCTTATTTCTGGTGGCAGTTGCAAGCCGTTTCCGGTGGTGGCATCGCGCTGCGCGCGCTGCCACCTACGCCCGTGGCGCAGGCCAGTCCGCCGAGCGCGCC
>CAIXAY010000488.1 GCA_903917505.1 uncultured beta proteobacterium
CAGGGCTTCGGAATACCGACGGTGTCGGGCGAAACCTTGGCCTTGCCGCTATCGAACAGCATCCAGGCATTGGCCTGGACCGCCGGGAACGCGGCCTTTTGCGCGGCTTCGCCGGAGGTCGGTGCAAACAGCGCGCCGCGGGTGACCGCATATTTCTTCACGGCTTCGCTCTTCGAAATGTTTTCGTCCCAGATCTTTTGCACCGTCTTGACCACTTCGTCAGGCACACCCTTGGGGATGAAAATGCCGAAGTAGTTGGCCGGCGCGGTGAATCCGGGAATCGTGTCCGAGAGCGGCGGAATGATGCCATAGCCTTCGAGTTCGAGCGGCTTCTCGCTCACCGTCGCGAGCGGAATGATGCGCTTGCCGCGGATCATGTCGGCCTCTTCGACCGCCGATTGCGGCGTCATCTCGGCCTCGCCGGACACCACCGCCACCACCGCCAGGTTGCCGCCGTCATACGTGACATGGCGGTACTTGATCCCGGTCGCCTTGGCGACCAGTTCCATCGCGGTGTGGCCGGAAGAGGTCACGCCGGCCGTCGCCACCGAGATCTTTTCCGGTTGCGCCTTCATCGCCGCGATCAGTTCCTTGGCGTCCTTGTACGGCGTCTTGGGGTTCACACTGATCACCTGGATATTGGCAATCGTCAGGAACAGATTCCAGTCCGACAGGCGCGTCTTGAGCGAACCCAGGGTTTCATAAACGCCCAAATCCTGGGCGGCGCCGGCGGTCCAGGTGTAGCCGTCCTTGGCCGCGTCGAGCGCGCTCTTCGTGCCGATCGAACCCGAGGCGCCGGGCTGATTGATGATGACCACCGTCTGGCCCAATGCCTTCTCCAGTTCGGCGGCGGTGATGCGGCTGATCTGGTCGGTCGAGCCACCGGCCGCCCACGGCACAATCAGGTTGATCGGCCGCACCGGTTTCCACTGCTGGGCCATCGCCGGCGTGCTGATGGCAAATGCCAGGGCCAGTACCGTCAGGCCTTTGAGAATACGCTGCTTGTTCATGTTGCCTCCTTGGTTGTTTTGGGTTGCTCGGGTGAAACGTAAGTTGATTCAAAAATCTCGCAAGAGCGAGTTGCACAGTCAAACAATTACCGGGCCAATTTAACGACTGCCCCGCTTTCCGCCGACTCGTAAATCGCGCGAACCAGCGCCACGGTGTTGCGCGCCTGCCTGCCGTCGATCAGCAGGGGCGTATTGCCGCGCAGTGCGACAACCATGTCCTCGATCTGCTTTTGATGCCCCTCGAAACTGATCTGATCCGGCGCCGCGGCGCCGGATCCGGCGCCTGCCCCGGCGCCGAGGGCGCGCAGCGCCGCGTCTTCCGGCCGCGCGTCGCGAAAGTCCCAGCGCACGATGCGATCATCCTCGATCGCCGCTGAGCCCGTCTCGCCGCAAATTTCGATGCGCCGCTCCCAGCCGGGATAGGCGGCGGTCGTCGCTTCGATCGTGCCCAGCGCGCCGCTGGCGAATTTGAGCGCCGCACAGGCCGTATCTTCGGCCTCGATGCCGAGATGGACGCGGCGCGTCTTCCAGGCGAATACTTCGTCGGGCATTCCGGCAAGCCATTGCAGCAGATCGACGGCGTGGATCGCCTGATTGATCACGGCGCCGCCACCATCGAGCGCCAGCGTGCCTTTCCAGCCGCTGTAATACTGCGCCGTGCGATGCCACTTGACGTAGGCGCTGCACAGGCAGAGGCGGCCGAAACGACCCGCCTCGATCGCGTCCTTGACGGCGCGTGCGCCCGCGGAAAATCGCGCCTGGAAGATCGCCGCGACCTTGACGCCGGCTGCGCTCGCCGCATCGAGTAGCGCGTCGACGCGCTCGACGGTGATCTCGAGCGGCTTTTCGACGATCAGGTGTTTGCCGGCGGCGATCGCTCGCAGCGCCGGTTCGAGGTGCGCGCCGCTCGGCGTGACGATGCACACCACCTGAATGTCGGGGCGGGCAAAGAAGATTTCCGGATCGTCGGTATGGAAGGGCAGTTCGTGTTTTTGCGCGAACTGCACGGCTTCATCCGCCGTCAGACCGAGGACACCGACCAGCCGGATATTGAGCTTCGCGGCAAGCGCCTTGATCGCTTTGGCGTGGTAATTGGCGATCATGCCGGCGCCGACCAGGCCGAAACTGATGCTGTTTGATTCAATAGACTGGGCCATGACTATCCTGCTTTCACCGGTGATACGGCAGCTCGGCGGTCGAGCGAACGCCGCGGTTGATCGTGAGTCTCGCATTTCCGGACCGAATCACCTTCGATCACGGTCGACGTAAACATCTGTTGCATCGGCGGCTTGTTCGGATTGACGATGTTCTCAAGCAGCAGCGATGCGGCGGCAACCGCCATCTGGTGTTCCGGGCGCTCGATGCAGGTGAGCCGAGGACTCAAGACGCCGGCCCATTCCGGCGTGCCGATTACGACCAGCGAGAGGTCGGCGGGCCAGCGAATTCCCTGATCCTGAAAATAAAGCAATGCGCCCTTGGCGATATCGTGGTGGCCGAGAACGATCGCGGTGCTCGCGCCGCCTGCGAGTTGCTCCGCCATCCGCCAGCCTTCCGCTTGCGAAAGTTCGCCGGTCAGCACCGTTTCGTGACCCGGCGACAAGCCGTACTCGCGCAAGGCGGCGCGATAGCCATCGACCCGCTCGCAGACATTTGGGATGGGCGAATCCCAGCCGACGAAGGCGATCCTGCGATGGCCGGCGGCGAGCAAGTGCAGGGTCGCAAGATAACCCGACTGGAAGTTGTCGTGCCCCACGAAATTATGCTGTGTGGGAGAGGCCGGAAACGATCGTTCAAGGATTACATAGGGAATGTGGTGGCGTTGCAGCAAGGCCGTATTGGCTTCGAGCGAGAGCGCCGGGCACAGGATGCAGCCGTCGATGCGTTGGGCGACCAGGCGCTCGAGGATGATGCGCTCCTGTTGCGGGTCTTCGTCGCTGTTGCACAGGGTCACGACATAACCTTCCTGCCGCGCGATCGAGACGATCTCGACGCACATGCGCGTGAAAAAGGTATTGCCGAACTGCGCGACGACGACGGCCAGGATGCCGCGGCGCTTCCCCTTGATGCTGCTCGCCGCCGCATTCTTCACATAGCCGATTTCCGCCGCCGCCTTGATGACCCGTTCGCGAAGCTCGGGACGCAGGTAACGCTCGGCATTGCTGAAGACATAGGAAACCGTGGCAATGGAAGTCCCTGCCTTGTTCGCCACGTCCTTGATCGTGACCGATTTCCGGGGTTTGGATGCCGTCGACCGCATTGATTTTTTGACTAATGGAAACGTTTACATAAACATTATGTTGAGCGTAAAGCCTTCTGTCAAGCCTGAAAAAACAAATTGCTGACGCGCGTGCCAGCAGATCTCGTCCGGATGATAGGGGCGGAAAGAACCGGCACCGTTCTCGCCGGAGACGGTCGCCGAGTATTCGTATTCGCAAAGATGGGAACATCCTTCGTCAGGGCGGCTTCTGCGTGGCGACACGCATGACAAAGGCAAGGAGGCCGGGAAGGTCGCCTTGAAGGTGTTGCAGGTGTGGAAGAAGCAGGGCGGGCAATGGAAGTTGCTGGCTCGCCAGGCTGTCCGCGTTCAATAACGCCGAGTGCCTGGGAGTTTCTCGGTCAGGCCGTCTGGCCTGGCCATCCTCAACGGATCGCGGCGGCGATTTACTTCGTAATCGCTTCGTTGCGCCCTGAAAAGCTGTCGCTCATGCGCAGTGCGGCGTCGCCGAATTCGCCGAGCGGTTTGTCGGCGCAATAGCGGTCGACGAAATTCTCGATCGTGCCGCTCGACACCACCGAGACCTGCTGGCTTTGCCGCGCATAGTTATGGCCGGTCAGCACACCGCGTACCCAGGCGACATAAAGCTTGCGCTGATCGGCATCCTGTTTGGATTGCACCCAGGCGCGGCATGACATGTCGTCGAAGCCGACCATTCTGACGGGGGCCGAGGCAGCGGGCGCGGCGAGCAGGGCGGTAAGCAGAAGAAACCGGAATTGCAGTGGCATTCTTGGCAACATCAAATCTCCCTGATTACGAAAACGCAGCAATGCCGCAATTCTCGTCCTAAAGGGCGATGTCGTCTAGGACGGGGATTTCGCGGGTACAATTCGGACTCCCTCACCGCCAATTTTTTGCCGACCATGACAGGCCATCTCTACATTGTCGCAGCGCCTTCGGGAGCAGGAAAAACAACGCTGGTGCGCCTGCTGCTTGAGAACGATCCCGGCATTCGCCTGTCCATCTCAAGCACGACGCGGGCGCCGCGACCCGGCGAAGAAGACGGCCGTGAATATCATTTCGTCGATGCTGCGAGTTTCGTCGATTGCATCGGCCGCGGCGAATTCCTCGAGTGGGCAGAGGTGCATGGAAATTATTACGGGACTTCAAGACGCTGGGTCGAGGCCGAGATGAGCGCCAGCCGCGATATCCTGCTCGAGATTGACTGGCAGGGCGCGCAGCAGGTGCGCAAGTCCTTTCCGCAAGCGATCGGGATGTTCATCCTGCCGCCGTCGATCGAGGCGCTCGAAGACCGTCTGTCCAGCCGGGGCACCGATTCGGCGGCGACCATCGCCAGGCGGGTTGCGGCTGCCCGTGAAGAGATCCGGCACGTGGATGAATTCGACTATGTTATTATTAACGACGATTTGCAGCGTGCGCTCGGCGACATGATTTCCCTGGTCAGCGCCTCGCGGCTCGAATACGAGAGCCAGCGCCAACGGCACGCCGCGCTGTTCGCATCATTATTCTGATTTGACAGGACAAAAGACATGGCACGAGTGACCGTAGACGATTGCATGCAGTGCATCCCGAACCGCTTCCAGATGACGCTGGCCGCCACCTATCGCGCCCGCCAGATCACCGCCGGCGCGACGCCGATGGTCGAAGCCGACCGCGACAAGCCGACGGTCATCGCGCTGCGCGAACTGGCGCTCGGCATGTACGGTCTGGAAGTCCTCAACCGCGGTCACGCCTGACCGGTCGCCGCGGGCTGCGTGGTGCGCCATGGAAACCGACGCCACGGCCGACGACCTTGGCAAGCTTGCGGCGAAACTTCCCGGCGCCCGGTCCGACGGCGCAGTCTATGAGAATGCAGATCCGGCTTACCGGGTATTCGTCGATTCCCTGAGTTATCTTGAAGCGGAAGAGATAGCCCTCATCGTCGAGGCCTATCGTTTCAGCGAACACGCCCACCTCGGCCAGAAGCGGCTCTCGGGCGAACCTTATATCACGCATCCGCTGGCCGTGGCCGGGGCGCTGGCCGACTGGCGCATGGATGCGCAGGCCATCGTCGCCGCCCTGTTGCACGACGTCATGGAGGATACGGCGGTATCCAAAGCCGAGATCACCCGACGTTTTGGCAAACAGGTCGCCGACCTCGTCGATGGCCTTTCAAAGCTCGAGAAGATCGAGTTTCAATCGTATCAGGACGCGCAGGCGGAGAATTTCCGCAAGATGCTGATGGCCATGGCGCGCGATCTGCGCATCGTGCTGATCAAACTCGCCGACCGCCTGCACAACCTCCAGACCATGGCCCCGGTCCGCCCGGAAAAGCGCCGGCGCATCGCCCAGGAAACACTCGACATCTATGCGCCGATCGCCACGCGGCTCGGCCTCAACAATATTTCGCGCCAGCTCGAGGACCTTTCGTTCAAGCACATCCATCCGTTCCGCTTCCGGGTCCTGACGCGCGCGGTCAAGGCGGTGCGCGGCAACCGGCGCGAACTGCTGTCGAAGATTCTCGACGGCATCCGCAGCACGCTGCACGAAGCGAAGATCGAGGCCGGGGTGTTCGGCCGCGAGAAGAGCCTGTTCTCGATTTATCACAAGATGGTCGAGAAACAACTCTCCTTCTCGCAGGTGCTCGATATCTACGGTTTTCGCATCATCGTTCGCGATGTGCCGACCTGCTATCTGACGCTCGGCGCGCTGCACGCGCTCTACAAGCCGGTGCCGGGCAAGTTCAAGGACTACATCGCCATCCCCAAGGGCAACGGTTACCAGTCTCTGCACACGACGCTGATCGGCCCCTATGGCACGCCGGTGGAAATCCAGATTCGCACCCAGGGCATGCACCACCTGGCCGAAGAGGGAATCGCCTCGCACTGGCTGTACAAGGATAGCGAAGAGAGCGGCGCCGACCTGCAGCTCAAGACGCACAAGTGGCTGCAATCGCTGCTCGAACTGCAGAGCTCGGCCGGCGATTCTTCCGAGTTTCTCGAACACGTCAAAGTCGATCTCTTCCCCGACGAAGTCTATGTGTTCACGCCCAAGGGCAAAATCCTGGCGCTGCCGCGCGGCGCGACGGTGGTCGATTTCGCTTACGCCGTGCACACCGATATCGGGCATCGCTGCGTCGCCGCGCGCATCGACCATGAACTGATCCCGCTGTCGGCGGAGCTGGCCAACGGCAACCAGGTCGAGATCATCACCGCCCCGCATGCCAATCCGAATCCGGCCTGGCTGGCCTATGTCAAGACCGGCCGGGCGCGCAGCAAGATTCGCCAGTTCTTGAAAGCGATGCAGCAGGACGGATCAAGTACGCTCGGCGAGAAGATGCTCAATCACGCGCTGCAAACGCTGGGCGTCAATCCGGCCGAGATTCCGGCGACCGCCTGGGAGCGGGTGCTGGGCGTTTCGGGCAAGAAATCGCGGCGCGAAATTTTTGCCGACATCGGCCTCGGCCGCAGTCTGGCGGCCGTTCTGGCGCGCCGTCTCGTCGCCCACGAGGAAGTCTTCCAGACCGAACCGAGTGTCTCGACGCCGCTGATCATCCGCGGCACCGAAGGCATGGCCATCCAGCTCGCGCCCTGCTGCCAGCCCATCCCCGGCGACCCGATCACCGGGCTCTTGCGCAAGGGCCAGGGCCTGCGCATCCACACCCATGCCTGTCAGGTGGCGAGAAAACTGCGCAACAGCGAGCCGCAAAACTGGATACGCGTCGAGTGGGAACCGGAGCCGGGGCAGCTCTTCGACGTCCGCATCATGGTCACCGCCAAGAACGTTCCCGGCGTGCTCGGCCGGGTGGCGACCGGCCTGTCGCAGGCCGGCGTCAATATCGAACACGTCAGCATGGACAAGGGCAAACCCGGTCTGTGCACCGAGTTGCATTTCCTGGTTCAGGTCTCGGGGCGTGCGCATCTGGCTACGGTGATGCGCAGCCTGCGCCGCATCCCCGACGTCGTGCGCATCGTCCGTGAACAGGAGTAGCTTTTGAAGGTCCTGATTCTGGGCGCCGGCGTCGTCGGCGTCAGCAGTGCGTGGTACCTCACCAAAGCCGGTCATCAAGTCACTGTCGTCGAACGCCAGAGCGCCGCCGGGCTCGAAACCAGTTTCGCCAACGGCGGCCAGATTTCCGTTTCGCATGCCGAGCCGTGGTCCAACCCGCACGCGCCAATGCGCGCGCTGTGCTGGCTCGGGCGCGAGGACGCGCCACTGCTCTTCCGGCTGCGTTGGGATACGGCGCTGTTCGACTGGGGCCTGCGCTTTCTGCGCGAATGCACGCCGGCGCGCACGCGCGCCAACGTCCGCGACATCGTTGCCCTGGCCCTTTATAGCCGCGACCAGCTGCGCGCCTTGCGCGCTGAAACGGCGATCGAGTACGACCAGCTCGAACGCGGTATCCTGCACGTCTATACCGAGCACAAGGAGTTCGCGGCGGCGGTCGAGGCGTCGAAAGTCCTGCGCGAATTCGGCTGCGACCGGCGCATGGTGGACGCCGACGAATGCGTCGCCATCGAGCCGGCGCTGCGGGCCGCGCGGCACCTGCTGGTCGGCGGCGACTATACGGCGGCCGACGAGTCGGGCGATGCCCAGTGCTTCACGCGCAAGCTCGCCGAATTATGCGTTGCGCAGGGCGTCGCTTTTCGCTACGACACCACGGTGGCACGGCTGATCACCGCAGGCGGCAGCATTGCCGGCGCGTGGGTCAAGACCGCGAGTGACAAGGATCTGCTCAGCGCCGATGCCTATGTCGTCGCACTCGGCAGCTATACGCCGCTGCTCTTGCGCCCGATGGGCTTCAATCTGCCGGTCTATCCGGCCAAAGGCTACTCGGCGACCGTGCCGCTGGCGCAGGACAGCGTGGCGCCCAGCGTGGCGCTGACCGACGACGGGCACAAGCTGGTCTTTTCGCGCCTCGGGCAGCGTCTGCGCATCGCCGGCACGGCCGAGTTCAACGGCTACAACACCGAGCTGAACGCCGTGCGTTGCCGTGCCCTGATGCAGCGTACCGGCCAACTGTTCCCGGACCTCCGCCCGGCCGGCGAACCCGAATTCTGGTGCGGCCTGCGGCCATCGACGCCATCGAACGTGCCCTTTGTCGGGCGCGCCCGCTGGCCCAATCTGTATCTCAACACCGGCCACGGAACGCTCGGCTGGACGATGGCCTGCGGCTCCGGCAAGGCGCTTGCCGACATCATCAGCGGCCGGGCGCCGGAAATCGAGTTGCGCGGTATCTAGACCATGCTGCCGGCGCTGATCGACACGCACTGCCACCTGGACGCCTCGGAGTTCGCCGCCGATCGCGATGCCGTGGTTCTGGCGGCGAACACCGCCGGCGTTGCGGCGATCGTCATCCCGGCAGTCGCCACAGCCAGCTTCGCCGCCGTGCGCGATTGCTGCCGGCGCTACCCGCGGTGTCTGCCGGCTTACGGGATGCACCCGCTGTTCATCGCGCAGGCCACCGACGCCGACCTGCTGACCTTGCGCGATTGGCTGAGCGCGGAATCGCAGACGTCGACGCCGCCGGTCGCGGTCGGCGAAATCGGCCTCGATTATTTCGTTCCCGATTTCGATGCGGCGCGCCAGGAACATCTGCTCATCGAACAATTGAAGATCGCGCGCGACTTCGACTTGCCGGTCCTGCTGCATGTCCGCCGCGCCGTCGATCAGGTCTTGAAATGCCTGCGCCGCATCCCGGTCAGGGGTGGGATCGCGCACGCCTTCAACGGCAGCCGGCAGCAAGCCGACGAATTCATCGGCCTGGGCTTCAAGCTCGGTTTTGGCGGCGCCACGACCTATACCGGATCGACACGCATCCGCCAACTCGCCGCGACCTTGCCGCTCGACAGCGTGGTCCTTGAAACCGATGCGCCGGATATTCCTCCGTCATGGCTCGCGGGCGGGCGCAACGCGCCTGCCGAATTGCTGCCGATTGCCAGCGTGCTGGCCGAACTGCGCGCTCTGTCGTTGGAACAGGTCGCCGAGGCGACGGCGGCGAACGCGAGTCGGATCATTCCTGCGCTTGAACGCCTGCGCTATCCCCCTGTTTAATCGGCGTTTCATCTCTTGCTTCCAGGGCGCCGGGCGCCGGAAAAATTCGCCCGGCATGGACGGCGCGACAACGCCCGCCGCCAAAAGTTGCCGGAAATTGAAAACGCAGCCATAATCGCGGGTCTTCAAGCAGCAAGCGTTGCCGGAACGTACTTCCGACGGCGCTTAAAATTGCGCTGGTCGCAGGGAAATTCGCATATGCGAGAAAGGATTGGGCGTGGAAATTTTCAAGGCTGATGTAGTAATCGTTGGGGGGGGCGGAGCCGGTTTGCGCGCGGCCATCGCCGTGGCAGAGTCCGATCCTTCGCTGAAGATCGCGCTGGTTTCGAAGGTCTACCCGATGCGCAGCCACACGGTGGCTGCCGAGGGTGGCGCCGCCGGCGTCAAGAAACCGACCGACAGCTACGACTATCACTTCCACGACACGGTCGGCGGCGG
>CAIXAY010000489.1 GCA_903917505.1 uncultured beta proteobacterium
CGACAGGACCAGCACTATGCCCAGTTGCAGGGGATGGCCGAATTGCGGCGCGATCGGCAACAGCAACGGCGCAAAAATCAGAATCGCCGGCAAACCCTCGAGCATTGCGCCCATGACAATCAGAACGGCGATCGCCAGCAACATGAATGCGGTTCCGGATTTGCCCGCCAGGGAGATCACCGCCTCCGCAATTTCATACGGGACCTGAGCGATGGTCAGTGACCAGGAAAACGCGCTGGCCGTACTGACGATGAACAAAACCATGCCGGCGACGGAGGAACTGTCAACGACGAGTTTCCAGATCCCCTTGACGCTGATTTCCCGGTACACGAACAGTCCCAAGAGAACGGAATAGATGACTGCAGACGAGGAAACCTCCGTTGGCGTGCCGATGCCCAGAACGATTCCGCCGACCAGCAGCACGGGCGCAAACAAGGCCGGCAGAGCGATCGCCGCGCGTTGCATGATTTCTTTGAGCGGAACCGGCGCACTGACCGGCATGCCCTTGATGCGCGCCCGCATGGCGATCAGGATCATCAGCACGATGGCCATCACCACGGCCGGCAGCAGGCCCGCAACGAAGAGGGTGCCGATCGACAGGGTCGAGATCGACCCCAATACGATCATGTTGATGCACGGCGGCACCGTCTCCCCCATGACCGCGGCGGCAGCCAGAACGGCCGCCGTTTCGCCCATGTCGTAGCCTTCCCGGCGCAACGTTTCATTCATGGTCGTGCCGACGGCGGTCACGTCGGCGACCTTCGATCCGGAAAGACCCGAAACGATATAGGTCACGACGATGATGACGTGATACAGGCCGCCGCGCACCCGCCCGACCAATGAAACGACAAAATGGATCAGGCGCTTGCTGAGGCCGCCTTCGGTCATCACGTAACCGGCCATGACGAAGAAAGGAATGGCCAGCAGGATGAAATTCATCAGGCTGTTCTGCATGTTCAGGGCGACGGCGGTAACTGACGCGCCGCCGGAAACATAGAGGAAAAACACGCCGCAGGCGGCGAGAACAAAGCCGATGGGGACGCCGATGAACAGGATTGCGATAAACAGCACCAGCGTCAGGGCGAGCCCCGGATTGCCGTCGAGCGCACTTTGCCAAAGGGGTTTGGTCAGCAGGCCCGAGAAAAAGACGACGAGCGACGCAGCGCCGGTTATCAGCGTCATTTTCCGCGGATAAGCGGCAAGGCGCAGCAGCCCGTAATAGGCGATCAGCAGGAAGCCGACGATCATCGGCAGCGAGTACCAGCCTTTGTTAATGTGCAGGATGCCGGTCTGGTTCTTGATCGTCGTGATGAAAACGATCTGGATCGCCAGTACGGCGCCGACCAGGGCGGTGATCACCACGACCCAGGCCGCTTCGGCCCGCAAGGGCTGGTGCCAGTTGTCCGGCAGAATCTTGTAGAGAATTTCAACGGCGACGTGTTCGCCGCGCGGATAGGCGATCGCACCGCCGATGAACGCGATGACCATGACCGCAAGCTCGCCGAGCTCTTCGCTGCCGCGAATGGAGAATTCGAAGAAGAACCGGCAGATTACGTTCGAGAACATCAGAACGAGTTCGGCAAGCAATGCTACGCCGACAATGTTGTGGAAGAACCGGTCGACCCGGGTTGCGCGCAGGGTGGTATTCATCTTTTCCTATATGATTTGGGTGCATCGTGGCGCCTTGGCCCCACGATGCACGGCATCCGCCCGGAACTCTTTGCCCTCTGCCGGCTTGCCGGCAGGCCGGACGCTTACTTGACCTTCGAGAACGCGTCGATGATGTCCTTGCCGATCTTGGCCTCGTATTCGGCGTAAATCGGCTTGACCTTTTCCATGAATGCCGTCTTGTCGCCAACCGAATTGACCTTCATGCCCTTGGCTTCGAGCTCCTTGATGGCAGCGGCGAGTTGCTTCTTCTCCTCGACGATTTCATAAGCGGCCGCTTCCTTGCCGGCATCGGCAATGATCTTCTGCATGTCCGGCGGCAGCTTGTTGAAGTAGTTGGCGTCCATGGTGATCGCGTTCGGCGTGATGAAATGGTCCGTCAGCGACAGGTATTTCGTGACTTCATAGTCCTTCGACGTGATGATGAAAGGCACGCTGTTTTCGGCAGCCTGGACGACGTTGCTCTGCAGCGCCATGTACCGTTCGTTCGATGAAATCGCCACCGGCTGCGCGCCGAGAAGTTCCATCGTCTTCACCATGATCGGACTTTGCATGACCCTGATCTTGAGCCCTTGAAAATCGCCGACTTTGGTGATCGGGCCCCTGGAGTTGTACACGTCTCTTGGCGAACGAACCATCCAGCCGATGACTTTCAGTCCGACCTTGGCTTCGAGCCCCTTGCTCAGCTTGTCGCCGAGACCGCTATTGAGAACGCGAATCTGGTGGTCCATGTCCTTCGAAAGGTAGGGCAGGTCAAAGACGGAAAATTCGCTGTCAACCGTACCGAGTACGGCGGTATTGACTTCGCCGATCTGAAGATTGCCGGCCTGCATCTGGGTGATGTAGCCCGCGTGATCGCCCAATTGGCCGTTGGGAAAAACCGTTACCTGAATTCGTCCCTTGCTGCGTTCCTGGACAATCTCCCTGAACTTGTAGAAAGCCATCACGCAGGAATCCTCCGGCGCGCTCGGCGTCGCCATCTTGATCTTGAATTCGCCCTTGACGACTTCCTGCGCCGATACCGGCGCTGCGACAAAAACAGCGAACGAAGCAATTGCCGCCGCGATCAGCGATTTAAACATTCTTCGATTCTGGTTCATTTTAATAATATCCTTCCAACTAGAAAGTCATGCGCACTATTCAATCTGCACATTCACTCTTCTCGCAGCCGGTCGGCGCTGCCCCGTAATCCCCCGAAGCAGCGATCTTATTCCTCTATCGAATTTATTCCAATCAAGACGCACGATTTCTCCCCGCCGCGTTTGACGATGGGGCTCGCGCTGGCCTGCGACGCCGGTTTTTCGTGACCCGGCCCGATAAACGAAAAAGGCCTGCATCGCTGCAGGCCTTTCCAATACTGGTGGGACGGGCACTACCAAACTTTTGCGTGTAAGCCTTGCCAGTTCTCGGTCTCGGAGTTTAGAGTTTTAGAGTTACTGTCAGAGTTACTGCCATATAGCGATTCGACCCCTTCAACAGCAGTAGCTCGCCACAAA
>CAIXAY010000490.1 GCA_903917505.1 uncultured beta proteobacterium
ATTTACCTGAGCAGCGGCCAGGCGCCGCTGACGCCCGCGCCGCTGCCGGCCTGAGCGGCGCCTTCAGGCGGTCGCCCGGCACGCCGCATCGCGCGCGACCAGTTCCGTCGCACCCGAGAATCTCTGGCGCGGTGGCTTGGCGGGATCCGGTGCATCGGGCTGCGCCTGCGGGTTCCGGGAATTCCCTTCGCCTTGCGCATCCGGCGGACTTTCGGAATTGCGCGGACCCTGCAGATTCTGCGAATTCTGTTCGTTCGGCGGCGGACTGTCCGCGCTTTGCGCACCGGCGGCACAGACCACAACGAGCGCCAGCGCGCCGGCCAGCAACTTGAAACCAGGCATATGAAGCGGCAATTGAGTTCTCCCTGTGACGGCGGAATGGCTTGAGCGGAACAAGGCGCCTCTCCCTTAGGGTCGCTGCGGCAAAGCAAGTTCAATGCATGCCCCGCCGGCGCCGGGCTGACGCGAGCGGGCGTATCTTTTGGCAAGCGCCGCAATGTGTTGAATAATAGCCGGACAAACGAAACGGGCGACTATCATGTGCGAACTCCTGGGGATGAACTGCAACGTCCCCACCGACATTTGCTTTTCCTTCACCGGATTCCAGGCGCGCGGCGGGGCGACCGACGTCCACGGCGACGGCTGGGGAATCGCTTTTTTCGAAGGCCGCGGCGTGCGCGTCTTTCTCGACCCGCAACCGTCGTCCAAGTCGCCGGTGGCCGAACTGGTGCGCCGCTACCCGATCCATTCGCTCAACGTTATCGCGCATATCCGCAAGGCGACGCAGGGCCCGGTCGGCCTCGAAAACACCCATCCCTTCATGCGCGAACTGTGGGGACGCTACTGGATATTCGCGCACAACGGCAATCTCGCCGCTTACGCGCCGGACCTCGACGGCAGCTTCCTGCCGGTCGGCCAGACCGACAGCGAGCGTTGTTTCTGCCACCTGCTGCAAACCCTGCGACTGCGCTTCCCCGACGCCCCGCCCGAGCGGTCGGCGCTGCAGGGTGCGCTGGAGGATTTCGCGGCGCAAGTCAGGACGCACGGCCCGTTCAACTTTCTGCTCTCGAATGGCGATTGCCTGTTCGCGCACCGCTCGACCGAGCTCCACTACATCATCCGGCAGGCGCCGTTTGCCGTCGCCCATCTCAAGGACCAGGACGTGGCGGTCGATTTCAGCGAGTTGACCTCGGCGCAGGACCGCGTCGCCCTGATCGTCACCGTGCCGCTTACCGACAACGAGACCTGGATCCCGCTGCCGGTCGATCGCGTGGCGATGTTCGCCGATGGCGTCTATCACGCGGCCTGATCGCCGCGGCTTTCAGACCTGCGCGAAAGCGTTCTCGAGGTCGGCGCGCAGGTCGGCGAGTTCTTCGATGCCGACCGACAGGCGAACCAGCGTGTCGACGATGCCGATTTTTTCGCGCAATTCGGCCGGGATGCTGGCGTGCGTCATGATCGCCGGGTGTTCGATCAGGCTCTCGATGCCGCCGAGGCTTTCGGCCAGGGTGATGAGTTCGCAGCCTTCGAGGAAACGCAGGGTGCCGGCCAGGTCGCCGTCGAGTTCGAAAGTGATCATGCCGCCGAAAGCCCGCATCTGGCGCCTGGCCAGCGCCTGCTGCGGATGCGAGGCGAGACCGGGATAGCGCACGCGCTTGACCCGCGCGTGGCCTTCCAGCCAGCCGGCCAGTTCCAGCGCGTTGTCGCAATGCCGCTGCATGCGCACGTCCAGCGTCTTGACGCCGCGCAGCGCGAGGAAGCTGTCGAACGGGCCGGCCACCGAGCCGATGGCGTTGTGCAGGAAAGCCAGTTGTTCGCGCAGCGCGCTGCAGCGCGGATCGGCACTGACGACCGCGATGCCGCCGATGACGTCGGAATGGCCGTTGAGATACTTGGTCGTCGAATGGATGACGATGTCGAAGCCGGCTTCGAGCGGCCGCTGAATCCAGGGCGTGGCGAAGGTATTGTCGGCGACGGTGATGATGCCGTGCCGGCCGCAAAAGCGCGCCAGGGCTTCGAGGTCGGCCAGATTGAGCAGCGGATTGGTCGGCGTCTCGACCAGCAGCATGCGCGTTTCCGGGCGCAGCGCCGCCGCCAGGGCCGCCGGATTGGCGAGGTCAACATAGCTGAACGCGAGCCCGGCGCTGCGCGCGCGCACACCGTTCATCAGGCGGAAAGTCCCGCCGTAAAGGTCGTCGCTGGCAATCACATGCGCGCCGCTGTCGAGCAGCTCGAGGACGGTGGCGATCGCCGCCATGCCGGAAGCGAAAGCGAAGGCCTGCGCGCCGCTTTCAAGGTCGGCGACGCAGCGTTCGAAAGCCCAGCGCGTCGGGTTGTGCGAACGCCCGTAATCCAGCCCCTTATGTACGCCGGGGCTCTCGTGCACGAAGGTGGTGTTGGCATAGATCGGCGGAATGATCGCACCGGTGCTCGGATCGGGCGACTGCCCGGCGTGAATGACGCGCGTACCGAAGCCGTGGCGGCGCGCGGGAGAAGAATCGGTCATGCGATTTATCCGCAAAAAAAATTGTAGTGGACTGCGCTTGAAGAGGACTGTGCCGCGATCATAGCAGAAGCGGCAGCCTGCCCGAAACGCGCGACGTTTCCGTTCTGGCGCAGCCGATTCGACGGCCTTGCGCCGCGCGTGCTAAGGTGCTTGTCCTCGAGATTCAGCGCCTCGCCGAGCGGGTCGGCGGGGTGAATACCAAGAAGCGTCCGTCTACGGGCGTGCAACTTGCCGCAATATTTTGCGTCGCGCCGAAAGGATCTACCGCATGCTGGACCACCTGCTGCCCTTCCTCCTCCACTGGGCCATCACCTCGCTGTCGCTGTGGGCGGCGAGCCATGTGTTCAAGGGCATCCGCTTCGCCGACACGCGCGCGCTGGTCGTTTCGGCGTTGCTGCTCGGTCTTGCCAATGCCATCGTCAGGCCGCTCCTGATCATTCTCACCTTCCCGCTGACGCTGCTCACCCTCGGCTTTTTCCTGCTGGTGATCAATGCCCTGATGCTGCTGCTCGTCGCTGCGTTGGTGCGCGGCTTCACAATTTCGGGCTTCTGGACGGCCTTCTTCGCCAGCGTGTTCATCGCCGTGCTGAGCTTTTGCATCGGCCTCTTCGTCGACGACGACACGCCGGCCTGGCAGCCTTCGGGCAAGGGCTTGTGGGTCGAAGCGGCGGCGAGTCCGATCCGGCCGTCATGATGCAGCGCGGTGCGCAGGTATTACCAAATATTCCGGTGCGCCGGGCAGGATCGATTTGTTTGGTATATTTGGGCTGTTGCCGACTCGTGCTTTCATGGTGCCTGCCCCCGTCAGCTTGAGGAAACATCAAAACATGAAGAAAAAAACGCTCTGGATTAGCTTGGCTGCGCTGGTGGTCGTCGCGGCGGCGGGCTATTTTTTCCTTGGTCGATCCGAAGACAAGGCCGCGGCGGCAGGTCGCCGCGCGCTGAATGACCGGCCGACCCCGGTTGCCGCCGTCGCCGCGCGCAGCGGCGACATCGATGTGACGATCAACGCGCTGGGCACGGTCACGGCGCGCAACACGGTCACCGTCAAGCCGCGCGTCGATGGCCAACTGGCGCGCGTCGGCTTCCAGGAAGGGCAGCTCGTCAAGGAAGGCGACCTCCTCGCCGAAATCGATGCGCGGCCGTTCCAGGCCATGCTCGATCAGGCCAACGGCCAGCTGGCGCGCGATCAGGCCTTGCTGGCCAATGCCCAGCTCGATGTCTCGCGCTACCGCGACCTGCTGGCCAAGGACTCGATCGCCAGCCAGCAGGTCGACGCCCAGGAAGCGCTCGTCCGCCAGTATCAAGGCACGGTGCAGACCGACCGCGGCGCCGTCGACACGGCCAAGCTGCAGCTCGCCTTCACGCGCATCACCGCGCCGCTGTCCGGCCGCCTCGGCCTGCGCCAGGTCGATACCGGCAACATGGTCCATGCCAGCGACGCCACCGGCCTCGTCGTCATCACCCAGACGCAGCCGATCAGCGTCGTCTTCGCCATTCCCGCCGACAATCTGGGCGCCGTCGTCAAGCATGTGCAGGCGCACGAAAAATTGCTGGTCGAGGCCTGGGACAGGGACGGCAAGACCCGGCTTGCAAGCGGCGTCCTGCTCTCGCTCGACAACCAGATCGACACGACCACCGGCACGGTCAAGATCAAGGCTGAATTTGCCAATACCGATAATTCGCTTTTCCCCAACCAGTTCGTCAACGCCCGCCTGCGCGTCGAAACGCGCCATGACGCGATACTGATTCCGCTCGCCGCGATCCAGCGCGGCACGCTCGGCACCTTCGTTTACGTCGTCGATGGCGAGGCCAAGACGGTGAGCACGCGCGCCGTCACCCTGGGGCCGAACACGGCCGACACCGTGGCCGTCGAAAAAGGCTTGGCCGCCGGTGAAGTCGTGGTCGTCGATGGCGCCGACAAGCTGCGCCAGGGCGCGAAGATCGAATTGCCGACGGCGGCAGCGGCGGGCGATTCTCAACCCGCCGGCGCGAAAAGCGGAGAGGGCCGCCGCGGCAAGCCGGGCGCGGCGAAAGGCAATGCGGACAAGGCTTCGTGAAACATCGTTCACGCCGTTCTGAAGCGGCCCGCAAGCGCGTCGCCATGAGCCTCGGGATGCCTCGATGAACCCCTCGCGCATCTTCATCCTGCGCCCGGTGGCGACCTCGC
>CAIXAY010000491.1 GCA_903917505.1 uncultured beta proteobacterium
ACCCCGGCGCAACCCCCGTTTCATCCTTCTCTTTCAGCATTTCAAACTCCTTTTTCCAGACACGGTTTTACCCCAAATTCGTGTCCAGAAAAATAGGGGCCGGTTCACGCACGCGAGCTGCTCGCGCCGCTGCCGCGCGAATTGAATGCGACGCAGGCACTCGCCTGGGTCAAGAGCGCGGCGGATCGATCGCTGCTGACCATCAATAGCGACAGCGACATCGTCGATCGCGGCGGCGTCTATGCGCTGGTCGGCCCGACTGGCGTCGGCAAGACGACGACCACCGCCAAGCTCGCCGCGCGCTGCGTGCTGCGGCACGGGGCCAGCAAGGTGGCGCTGGTGACCACCGACGGCTACCGCATCGGCGCGCACGAGCAATTGCGCATTTACGGCCGCATCCTCGGCGTCTCGGTGCATCTCGTCAAAGACGCCGACGAACTAAAACAGACGCTGCTCGACCTGCAGCACAAGCACATGGTGCTCGTCGATACGATGGGCATGAGCCAGCGCGACCGCATGGTTGGCGAACAGCTGGCGATGTTCGACCACAGCCATGTCAAGCGCCTGCTGCTGCTCTCGGCGACCGGACGCGGCGACACCCTCGACGATGTCGTGCGCGCCTACAGCGGGCCGGACATCGCCGGCTGCATCCTCTCCAAGGTCGACGAAGCCTCGAGCCTGGCCACGGCGCTCGACGTGATCATTCGCCACGGCCTGCGCCTGCACTACGTCTCGAACGGCCAGCGCGTGCCCGAGGATTTGCATCTGCCCAATCGCGCCTATCTGCTGCACCGGGCTTTCCGCGATGTGCCCGAAGTCTCGCCGCACCGCCTCGACGGCCTCGAGCCGGGCCTGTTGATGGCCAGCGCCGGCGCCGCGCTGAGCGCTTCCGGAGGCCGGCGTGGCTGAGTCGGATGACCAGGCGGCCGGACTGCGCCGCCTGTTCGGGCGCGAACAGTCGCGCGTCGTCACCTTCGCCGCCGGCAATGTCGGTGTCGGCAAGAGCCTGCTGGTGGCCAACCTTGCCGCCGCGCTGGCGAGCCTGGGCAAGGAAGTCCTGGTCCTCGACGAGACGGCCAAGAATCGCGTCGCGGCGTATTACGGCGCGCGCGCGAGCCACGACCTGCAGCATGTCATCGATCGCCGCAAGACCCTCTCGGAAGTGCTGCTCAGCGTCGCTCCCGGCGTGCGCATCCTGGCGGCTGCGCGTGCCCTGAACCGGCTTGGCCGGCTGAACCAGCACCAGCAGCAGGCTTTCCTGGAAAGCGTCAGCGGCATGGACCGTCCCGCCGACGTGATACTGGTCAACGCCTCGCTCGATCACCCGCTCGGCTTTTCCCCGCTCGGCCTCGCCGCTCATGATACGGTCATTGTCATTTCGCCGACCGGCACCTCGATCACCGAGGCCTATGCATTGATCAAGAAGGTCAGCCTCGGTTACGCGCGCAAGGATTTCCGCATTCTGCTCAACAAGGTGCGCGGCCTCGACGAAGCCGAGGCGATTCACGGCAATATCGCCGAGCTCACGCAACGCCGCGGCTTGGCCCGCCTGACCTACGCCGGTTTTGTCCCGGTCGATGAGCAATTGCGGCAATCGACCCGGCTCTCGCAGCCGGTCGTCCGGCTCTTCCCCGAGGCGACCGCCGCCCGGGCTTATCAGGCCATCGCCGGCGATCTGCTCAACTGGCCCCGGTCCGGCGAGGCGAGCGGTGGACTCGAACAATTCGTGCAGCAACTGCTACACTTGAGCCAACGCATCGATCCGATCGCAATTTACGCCTGACTGTTCCAATAAATGTATAACGCTGCTGGTCAGATCAACAAGGATCAGCTGGTACAGCGCTTCGCTCCTCTCGTAAAGCGTATCGCCTATCATCTGATGGCCCGATTGCCGTCCAGCGTCCAGGTCGATGATCTGGTGCAGAACGGCATGATGGGCTTGCTCGACGCCATCAACCGTTTTGAGGCGGGCCTCGGCGCGCAGTTCGAAACCTATGCGGCGCAGCGCGTGCGCGGCGCCATGCTCGACGGCCTGCGCGAAAACGACTGGCTGCCGCGCAGCCTGCGCCGCGATTATCGGCGC
>CAIXAY010000492.1 GCA_903917505.1 uncultured beta proteobacterium
AGGCCGAAATCGCCTTCCATCGCCAGCTTGCACAGCCGGCTGATTTCCTCCTGGGTGCAGCCCAGTTCGCGCCAGGACTCGCACAGCGCGCAGGCGTGAAAGCGATAGACGCCCTGGTCCTCGGCGACCGAGACTTCCTCCATGGCGAAAGCCAGGCTCGAATTCTTGGTGACGATGCCGTCGAAAAATTCGCGCGGCGTCCGGCAATCGCCGATTCTTTGACCCTTGATCTGCCCGTACTTGAAGATGGCCTTCTTGGCCACTTCATCGAGATTGGCGCCTTGCGCCTTGGCTTCGTCGAGCAGGAGATAGAACCACAGGGCTCTGTCCTTGATGGCGCTTCTGATTGCGTCGGTTAATTCCTGATTCACACAACTCATGATTTATTCCTCCCGAAGGTTTTAATGGTCTAGATAGAGCGGGGTCGAAAAGCCCATCTTCCGCGGCAATCAACGCAAGACGCGCGCCAGGCTGGAAAGCCCTGAAACCGGACAGTCTAGGCGAAACTTTCTCATCGCGCCCGTGTTTATTGAGAAATTTTTGCGACACGATCGAGAAACCGCCGCGTGTGAGAAAGCGCGGTTCAGATGCGGCGGATCAGTTCGACCACAGCGGCGGCTCGTCCATCAGCGCAATCTGCTCGCGCAGTTCGAGGATGCGGTCCTGCCAGTAACGCTGCGTGTTGAACCACGGGAAAGCCGCCGGAAAAGCCGGATCGTCCCAGCGCCGCGCCAGCCAGCCGGCGTAATGGATCAGGCGCAGCGTGCGCAGCGCCTCGATCAGTTGCAGTTCGCGCGGATCGAAAGCGAAAAAATCCTCGTAACCGGCAAGCACGTCGGCCATTTGCCGCGCCTGGTCGGCGCGTTCGCCGGAGAGCAGCATCCACAGATCCTGGATCGCCGGCCCCATGCGCGCGTCGTCGAAATCGACGAAGTACGGTCCGGCGGCGGCTTCACCGCGGCCGTCATCCTCGACCCACAGCACGTTGCCGGCGTGGCAATCGCCGTGCAGGCGCAGCGTGGCGACCCGGCCGGCGCGGTCGAAGCAGTAGCGCACGCCGGTGAGCGCCTGATCGACGATGCCGAAATAGACGTCAGCGAGGTCCGGCGGCAGGAAGCCGCCATCCTCCAGGAAGTCGCGCGGTTCTTCGCCGAAACTCTGCACGCTGATTTCCGGCCGCTCGGCAAATGGCTTGAGCGCACCCACCGCGTGGATGCGGCCGATGAAGCGTCCCATCCATTCGAGAGTCTGGCCGCGGTCGAATTCCGGCGCGCGCCCGCCTTGCCGCGGGAACACCGCGAAGCGCAAATCGCCATGCTCGTGCAGGGTCCGTCCCGCGAGGCGCAGCGGCGCGACGACCGGCAACTCGCGCTCGGCCAGTTCGGCCGAGAAGGCGTGCTCCTCGAGAATGGCCGCATCGCTCCAGCGGCCGGCGCGGTAGAACTTGGCGACGAGCGGCGCGCCTTCGTCGAGGTAGACCTGATAGACGCGGTTCTCGTAACTGTTGAGCGCCAGCAGGCGGCCGTCGGGGCGAAGCCCGACCGACTCGAGCGCGTCGAGGATGGAATCGGGCGTCAGCGTGGCAAAGGGTCGGGTCGTCATCGCGTCAGGATACACGACGCGTTAGAATTCGCCATTGATTGCGCCAGGCGTCCTGGCCAGCGCTCCACGAGGGCAGGCACCGATGGCTCAGAACTCGATCGAAGTCAGCGAAAAAGACGGCATCCGTTTTCTGCACTTCAGCTCGGAGTGGATACAGGGCGCCATGCGGGTGCAGCGGCCGAACGCGCTCGAGCTGCATTACACGCGCGAGATGATGGCCGGACTGCTGCTGCGCGCGCCGCCGTGGCCGCGCTCCGCGCTGCTGATCGGGCTCGGCGCCGGGTCGCTGGCCAAATTCATTTACCACTACCTGCCGGCGACCAAGATCACCGTCGTCGAGATCAATCCGCAGGTCGAGATCATCGCGCGGCTGCATTTCAAGTTGCCGGCCGACCCGACGCGGCTGCGTGTCGTCATCGGCGACGGCGCCGAGTACATGCTCAAGGGCGGCAAGCAGTTCGACTGTATCCTGGTCGACGGCTTCGATGAAAACGGCCGCGCCGGCGTGCTCGACACCCTGCCCTTCTACCAGGCCTGCCGCGCGCGGCTCACGGCGAAGGGGCTGCTGTCGGTCAATCTGCTCGGCCACAGCCGCGGCTTCGCCAGCAGCACCGAGGCCATCGATACGGCCTTCGACGGCCGCTCGCTGGTATTCCCCTCGTGCGACAGCGGCAATACGATCGCCTTCGCCACGGACGGCGAGCCCGTCGACGTCGGGCTCGAAGAACTGATCGCCCGCGCCCAAATTTGTAAAAAGGAAACCGGCCTCAACCTGATGCCGACGATCCCCGGATTGCAAACCGCCGGCAAGCTGATTCAGGACCGGCTGCTGATCTGAGCTAGCGCGCCGCCCCGGCAGCGAGGGAGAGCACATGCGCTGCCATGGCCTGCACGACGGATTCCGCTTCACCGACGGCGCAGCCTATTTCGATGCGCGCTTGCGGATTGCGCTCGCGCAGTTCGTCGATCAGGCGCGGCACATCGCGCTTGAGGTGCCCGCCTTGCGCGATGAACATCGGCAGCACGACGATGCGCTCGTAACCCTCGGCCAGCAAGGATTCGGCGCAGTCCAGCAGCGCCGGCGCGAGCAATTCGAGAAAGGCCAGTTCGACGCGCAATTCGGGCGCCTGCGCGCGGACGACCGCGCACACGCGGCGCAGCGGCGCCGCCCACTCGGGGTCGCGGGCGCCGTGCGCAAAAAGGATGATGGCGGTCCCTGACATAGCCTTCACTTTAACGCAGCATCGCCGGAACACCAATTTCTGCCGATTGCATAGGCTGAAGCTGCGACGGCGATCTGAATTGCCGGAACGCCCGGCTCGGCCGGCGTGGCGCAAATCGAGATGGGGCTGAAGAGCAGCACCGACGATGCGGCGACCGCCGGAATCCGGTATTTGCTGCGCATACGCGGTTCGCTTCCGGCTTGATCTTTTTGGCCATTGTCCCGCGTCCGATGGCTCTCGGCCCGGGCGTGGATGCCGGAAATACGCCGGCCTCTGTGCCGGCGCCAAGGCGCGCGGCAATCGCATCCTCTGTATTTCCGCGGGCCGCAGGTTTATAGTGCGTCTGTGTATGCCAAGCGCACCCGCCGGTCTGTGGTGTGCGGACAAATTCATGGCGTTCAAGTTCTTCAAAGGGAGCATCGAATGAAAATCGGAATCCTGCCCAGTTGCGCCTGCGCCATCTTCCTGCTTGCTGGCTGCGGTCAAAAGGAAATCAGCTACAAGACCGATGTGCAGCCCATACTCGACCAGTATTGCGGCGAGTGCCATGCTGCCGGCGGCGAAGGCCAGCAAAAGAGCGGCCTGGTCCTGAGCAATTATGAAGGCCTGATGAAAGGCACCAAGTTCGGCGCCGTGGTCAGGCCCGGCGACACGCTGACCAGCGCCGTGATCATGCTGGTCGAGGGGCGCGCCGATCCTTCGATCAAGATGCCGCACGGCAAGGCGCCGCTGCCGCAGGAGAAGATCGACTTGCTGAAGAAATGGGTCGCGCAGGGAGCGAAGAACAACTAGTCCGGAGCGGCGGCTTCAGACCAGCCCGAAGCCGCCGAGAACGGCGCCGGCGCCGAGCAGCCACAGCAAGTGGATCTTTGTGCGCGAGACGATCAGCACCGTCGCCGCGGTCACCAGCCACAGCCGCCAGCCGCTCGCCGGGTGGGCGCTGGCCAGAATCCAGCCGGTGGCGCTCAGGCGCGCCACCACGACCGGCCCCATCCCCTGCTTGAAGGCGCGGACCGCGCGCAATTCGCGATTGGCGTGCCCCCAGCGCGCGGCGAGGCAGACCAGCGTGGTGCTCGGCAGCAGGATGCCGGTCATGGTGATCAGCGCGCCGAGCAAGGCCGTCGCCAGACCGCCGGCATTCATGCCGATGTTCCAGCCGAGCAGCGCGACGAAGAGGATGTTCGGCCCGGGCGCGGCCTGGGCGATGGCGATCGAGTCGTTGAACTGGAAATCGCTCAACCAGTGCCGCTGGTCGACGAGATAGCGGTGCATTTCAGGCGCCGTGGTGATCGCCCCGCCGATCGACATCAGCGAGAGCATCAGGTATTGCGCGAACAGCGCGAGCCAGTCGCTCCACTGCAATGCCAGGACGGGCGCGCCGCTCATCGCTTGAGCCTGCGGTAGGCGAGCGGGCAGCCGATCGCGCCGAGCGGCAACAGGACATAGATCAGCGGCCAGTGCAAGAGCGCGATGCCGGCAAAACAGGCGAGCGCCAGGGCCACGCACACGGGCAGGCCAAGCGCATTGGACTTGAGCGCCGCGGACAGCTTGATGCCGGTGGCGATGATCAGCCCGGCGGCCACGGCGCCCATGCCGCGCAGCGCGCCGGCCACCGCCGGCGCGTTGCCGTAGTGGGCGTAGGCCAGTGCGGCGAGCAGGACGACCAGCAAGGGCACGGTGAGCAGGCCGGCGATCGCGGCCAGCGCGCCGGGCAGGCCGAAGTAGCGCGCGCCGAGCATCAGGCAGAGATTCACGACGTTGGGGCCGGGCATGATCTGCGCCACCGCCCATTCCTCGATGAACTCCTCCTTGCTCAGCCAGCCTTTCTTCTCGACGAGTTCGCGATGCACGACCACCACCACCCCGCCGAAACCTTGCAAGGCCAGCAGCGTGCAGGAAACGAAGAGGTCGGTCAGCGATCTGGGTTGTGGATGGTCAGTTGTGCTCAAGGCGTCTATGCTCAACGGATAATTTTTGATTTCCGCCGTGTTGTTCAATAAGTCAACAGGGCAAATCCAGGCACGCCGGCGGCGGCAAGGCGGGCGCTGCCGCCGAGCGCCGGCAGGTCGATGACCACCGCGGCTTCGACGATCTTCGCGCCGAGGCGATGCATCAGCCGGGCCGCGGCCAGCAGCGTGCCGCCGGTGGCCATCAGGTCATCGACGACCAGCACGTGATCGCCGGCCGCCGCCGCATCGGTGTGCACTTCGACCGTCGCCGCGCCGTATTCGAGCGCATAGGACTCGCCCATGGTTTCGAACGGCAGCTTGCCGGCCTTGCGCACCGGAATGAAGCCGCAGCCGAGGCGATAGGCGAGCGCCGCGCCGATGATGAAGCCGCGCGCATCGATGCCGGCAATCGCGTCGATCCGCGCGCCGGCATAACGCCCGGCGAAGGCGTCGATGAGCGCGCGAAACGCTTCGCCGTCGCGGAGCAGCGGCGTGATGTCGCGAAACATGACGCCGGGCTCGGGCCAGTCGGCGACGATGCGTATGCGACGATCGAAGAAGCCGGCGTCCATAGAAGCTGCGCTTACAGGAAAGCGAACTTGAGCACGAAGATGACGGCGATCGCCGCGACCATCGGCGACAGGTCTTTCGTGCGGCCGGCGAGGAGCTTGCAGGCGGCATAGGTGATGAAGCCGAAAGCGATGCCGTGCGCGATCGAAAAGGTAAACGGCATGCTGATCGCCGTGACCACCGCCGGCGCGGCTTCGGTCAGATCGTCCCAGTCGATTTCGGCGAGCCCGCGGATCATCAGCACGGCGACATAGCAGAGCGCCGGCGCGGTGGCGAAGGCCGGCACGGTGCCGGCGAGCGGCGCGAAGACTAGTGCCGCCAGGAAGAGCAGTGCGACGACCACGGCGGTCAGCCCAGTGCGCCCGCCGACCGAGGTGCCGGCGGCCGATTCGATGTAAGCCGTCGTCGACGACGTGCCGAGCATGGCGCCGGCGAGGATGGCGCCGGAATCGGCGAGCA
>CAIXAY010000493.1 GCA_903917505.1 uncultured beta proteobacterium
AGCGCGCTCATGCCCTCGCCGATGATCTCGCCGACCGCAAGGCGCGGATTGAGCGAGGCGAAGGGGTCCTGGAAAATCATCTGCATGCGGCGGCGCAGCGGTCGAAGTTCGCTGCGCGAGAGCACGCTCAGTTCGCGTCCCTCAAGCTGGACCTTGCCACCGGTCGGCTTGATCAGTTGCAGAAGGGCCTTGCCCACGGTCGTCTTGCCGCAGCCGGACTCGCCGACCAGCGCCAGCGTGCGGCCACGCATGAGCTCCAGCGAAACGCCGTCGACCGCCTTGACGTGACCGACGGTACGCTGCAGGACGCCGCGCCGGATCGGGAAGTGCACGCGCAGGTCCTGCACCGCCAGCAGTGCCATGTCGGCGGTAGAAATTTGTAATGCCGCCGCCTCGATGCCTGGCGCAGGGGCCACGGCCCGATCCGGTTCGGCCAGCAGGTGACAGCGAACGCGCTGCCCGCGGCCGGCGTCGTACCACGCCGGCGCCTCGTCGCGACAGCGTGGCCAGGCATGCGGGCAACGCTCGGCAAAACGGCAGCCCGAGGGCATTGCCGACAGTGCCGGCACCTGTCCGGCAATCGTTTCCAGCCGACCGCCACGCCGCTTTAGGTCGGGCAGCGCAGCGAACAGTTTCTGCGTGTAGGGATGGCGCGGCGAAGCGAAGAAAATGTCACGCGGCGCTTCTTCGACGATCTCGCCGGCATACATGACGCCGATGCGCCGGGCCATCTGCGCGACCACACCGAGATCATGGGTGATGAGCAGCATGCCCATGCCGTTTTCGGCCTGCAGGCGGCGCAGGAGGTCCAGAATCTGTGCCTGAATGGTGACATCGAGTGCCGTCGTCGGCTCGTCGGCGATCAACAGTTTCGGCTTGCCGGCCAGCGCCACGGCGATCATCACGCGCTGCTTCATGCCGCCGGAGAGCTGGAACGGGAATTCGTTCAGCCGCCGTGGCGCGTCGGCAATGCCGACCGCATCCAGCAGTTCCAGTGCCCGCCGGCGTACGGCCTCGCCGCTCAGCGCCAGGTGGCGTTCGAGTACCTCGCCGATCTGCCGTCCGACGGTGAGCACGGGATTGAGGCTGGTCGCCGGCTCCTGGAAAATCATCGCCATGCCGCCGCCGCGCACGGCGCGCATCTCGGTTTCCGGCAATTGCAGAAGATCGCTGCCAGCAAAATTAACTTCGCCACCGAGAATACGCCCGGTCGGTGGCAGCAGGCGCAGCAGCGACAGCGCGGTAGCCGATTTTCCGCAACCCGATTCGCCAAGCAGGGCCAGCGTTTCACCGGCGCGCACAGTGAAATCGATGCCATCGACGGCGACCAGCACTTTCCGGGTGTTGGCAAAACCACTGGCAAAACCCATGCGCAGTCCATGCACGCTCAGGATCATGTCACCGCTCATGAGGACCCTGCCAGACGCGGATCGAAGGCATCGCGCACGGCATCGGCGAGCAGATTGGCCGCCAGCACCAGCGCGAACATGAAGACAAAGGCGGCGGCCAGCGACCACCACACCAGCGGTTCGCGCGCCAGTTCCATGCGCGCGTTGTTGATCATCGTGCCGAAACTGATCATCGTCGGATCGACGCCGATGCCGACGTAGGACAGTACGGCCTCGGCCAGCACCAGACTGGAAAAGTCCATGACCAGCGCAATGATCACGATGTGCATCAGGTTGGGTAGGATGTGGCGCAGGATGATGCGCAGATCGGCCACACCAAAGGCCTGCGCGGCCTGGATGTACTCCAGCTCGCGCAGTTTCAGGGTTTCGCCGCGCAGCAGACGGCACAGCCCGGTCCAGCTGGTGACGCCGAGAATGCAGCACAAGGCCAGCAGGCGCAGGTCGGCACGCTCGGCAGCGGTGGCGAACCATTGCGGATGGGTGTCGATGATCACCTGCATCATGAGCACGGCGGCGGCGATCAGCAGCACGCCGGGGATCGAGCTGAGCGTGGTATACAGATACTGGATCAGGTCGTCGACCCAGCCGCGGAAGTAGCCGGCCAGGATGCCGAGCAGGACGGCCAGCGGCAGCATAACCAGCGTCGTCACCAGTCCGATCACCAGCGCCGTGCGCACGCTCTTGAGGATCTGGTAGAACACGTCCTGCCCGACCTTGTCGGTGCCGAAGACATGGTAATCGACGCACAGGGCGGCCACTGGCAGCAGCAACAGTAGCAGTACGCCCAGCGTCGCCAGCACGGAGCGCCACGCAAAATCCGTCTCGCCACGCCACAGAGCCCGCCCCGCCTGCTGCACGGAACAGCCATTGCGGCGCGCCCATAAACCGGCGCAGCCAACAGCAAAGACGGCGAAAACCAGGGTCGCCAACAACTCCGCGACCAGTACCCGCCAAGCGATATCGGTATCGCGCCGGGCTTCCTCATTCTCCAGATGCCTGCCGCCATATCTGAGGCGCGGGAAATCGCGCGTCTGGCGCAGGCTTCCATCGGCGGCGCGGACTTCGATGGCTTCCTTGGCGTAGGCGCGCGTCGCCAGCGGTGGCGAATAGGTTTTTTCGTTGCGCGTGCGCAGAGGCGTGGCCACGGCATCGAGGACGGAAAGGACTTCGATGGCGTAGACCGCCTGCTGGTCCGTCTCACGACTTTCGAGCCGGGGGCGGTAATGCAGCGAATCGAGCAGCCCGACCAGCACGAAAGCGGCCAGCACCGTTGCCGCGACCATTCCCGGACGGCTGCGCCCGACCCGTCGCCAGGCCGTACGCAGCGGCGGATTGCGCGCCGACAGCGCACCGAGCACGGCCGCAGCAAACACCAGCAGCCAGATCAGCGCGTCGGACCAGAGAATGACGGGAAGGAAATTCATAGCGTCCACATCAGAACGAGGAAGTCCACCGCAAAGGCGCAAAGAGGCAAAGGGCTCGCAAAGAAAAACAGAGCAAGGTCAAGACAAGAGACGAATGCAAATTTTGCAATGCATTTCTTTGCGCAGTCTTCGCGACCTTTGCGCCTTTGCGGTGGATGTTATTGTTATTCAAAACGAATTCTTGGATCGACGAAAGTGTAGGAAATGTCGGTCAGGATCAGGCCGACGATATAGAGCACCGATCCGATGAAGACCATGGCGCGCACCACGGCGAAATCCTGCGCGCTGATGGCGTCGATGGTATAGCTGCCGAGTCCCGGAATGCCGAAAAAGGATTCGCTGAGCAGCGAGCCCATGAACAGCAGCGGAATGACCACGACGACGCCGGTCAGGATGGGAATCATGGCGTTGCGCAGCACGTGGCGAAACATCACGGTGACCTCGGAAAGACCCTTGGCCCGTGCCGTACGCACGTAGTCCTTGCCGATCTCTTCGAGGAAAATCGTACGATACCAGCGCACCGACGAACCGATGCCGGAAATGACACCGATCAGCACCGGCAGGATGAGGAACTTCCAGGCATCCAGTTCCCCGCTGTAACCCGAGATCGGCACCAGCCGCCACAGCTTGCTGATCAGGTACTGCCCGCCGATGATGTAGAACAGGCCGGAAATCGACATCATCGCCACGCACAGCACGACGCCCCAGAAATCGAGCGCACTGGCGCGAAAGAAGGCCAGCAGCAGGGCCAGACTGACCGTCACGAACAACCCGAGAATGAAGGTCGGCAGCGCGATGGCCAGCGACGGCCCCATGCGCGAGGTGATTTCCCTGGCAATATCGCGACCGTCCTCGGCACGCCCGAAGTCGCCGACAAACATGCGCACCGACTTGGCGAACAACACCGTATCGGTCAGCACCCCGACGCCTGGTGCCCCGGTGTTGATGAACAGCGGCTTGTCGTAGCCGCGCTCGGCTTTCCATTTCTCGATCGCCTCTGGCGTCACGCGCTTGACCCCGAGCTGCATGCGCGCCATGTCGTCGGGCGTATTGACGATGAAGAACAGCGCGAAGGTAATGAGGTTCACCCCGATCAGGATCGGGATGGCGTAGATCAGTCGGCGCAGGATGTAGGCGAGCATGGCGATGAATTATCCTATGAACGGGCCGTACCGCGCTCACGGCGGCGATAGCCGATCAGCGCCGGCAGGAGCATCGCCGCCAGCACGACGGCTGCCAGCAGCAGCGGCCAGAGCACGGGCTCGTTCCATTCGCGCCGGCGCATTGCGCGTTCGGCCACGTCGAGGCGCTGGTACTTGAGGATGTTGTTGCCGACATCGGTCGGTTTGCGATTGTGCAGCCAGGCGTGGCCCAGCGTGTAACTGGTCGGGTGGAAGCCGAAGATCCACGGCGCGTCTTCCTGCAGCAGCCGGTTCATGCGGGTGATGAGGGCCAGTCGTCGCGGCGTGTTATCCATGTCCTTCATCTCGGCGAACAGGCGATCGAATTCGGCATTGGCATAATTCGAGGCATTCTCGCCGGCCTTGGCCACCTTGCCTTCGGCGCCGTCGAGCAGGAAGAAGAAGTTCTCCGGATCGGGATAGTCGGCATTCCAGCCGAGGTAATAGAGTTGCACCGCACCTTTGCGCAGCTTCTCCTGGAAGCGGTTGAAGTCGGTCGAGCGCACGACGAGCTGGATGTCGAGCTTGGCGAACTGCCGCGTCAGCCAGTCGAGCCGCGACTTGTCGCCCATTCCGCCGCTGGTGGTGTCGAGGTTGAGCACCAGCGGTTCGCCGGTTTTTGCATCGCGCCCGTCCGGCCAGCCGGCCTCGGCCAGAAGCCTTTTCGCCGCCTCGACCGGCTTGCGTTTCGCCGCGCCATCGACCCAGTCATAGAGCACCGGATTGATTCCCGCCTCGCCGTCGAGATGGCCGAAGATGCCCGGCGGCAGCGGGCTCATTGCGGCGATGCCGCGCCCGTTCATGAAAATCGAAATGAACTCTTCCTGGTCAATGGCCATCGACAGGGCCTGGCGCAACTTTTTACTGCGCTGTGCGGCATCGGCGTCCTTGCCGCCGACCACCGGATCGAGCATGTTGAAGCCCATGTAGAAGGTCGAGGCGCGCACGCTGGTCAGCAGACGAATGCCTTTGGCCTGCATCTCGTCGGAAAGCTGGACGTCGCCGCCGACATTGAGCCGCACCGCCTGGTCGAAACTGTCGGACGAAATTCCCGAGGCATCGTAGTAGCCCTGCAGAAACTTGTTCCAGTAGGGAATGCTTTCCTTTTCCCGCGAGAACACGGCCTTGTCGATCAGCGGCAGCGCTTTGCCGCAGTCGGCCAGCAAACCAGCCATGCGGTCGTCCGGCTCGCCCGCGCAGGGATAGGTCTCGCCATGGAAGTTGGGATTGCGTTCCATGACCATGCGCCGGTTCGGATTGTTCTCGGTCAGCATGTAGGGGCCGGTGCCGACCGGGTACCAGTCGAGCGTCAGGTTCTTCTCGGCCATACCCGGCTGCGCATAAAAGCGGTCGGCCTCGCGCGGCACCGGCGCGAAAAACGGCATCGCCAGCCAGTAGAGAAACTGCGGATACTTGCCGCGCAGCTTGATGCGCAAGGTGTAGCGGTCGACCCGCGTGACGCCGTCGAGCGCAAAGCGGTCGAGGTCGAGCCAGGAGTCTGCGGGCAGGGCTTTAGCCTCAGCCTGCAGCCGCTCGCCAAGTTCCTTCAGCCCGACGATACGCCCGGCCATCATGCCGAAGATCGGTGAATGCAAGCGCGGATGGGCGAGCCGCTTGATTTCGTAGATGTAGTCGTCGGCGACCAATTCGCGCGTTCCGGTGTGGATGAAATCGGCGATCTTCTCGATGCCGCTCAGTTTGTTCCGGTCCAGAGCCGCATAGACCGGCTGGCCGCTCG
>CAIXAY010000494.1 GCA_903917505.1 uncultured beta proteobacterium
AGGATTCGAACCTTCGAAGGCAGAGCCGTCAGATTTACAGTCTGATCCCGTTGACCGCTTGGGTACCCCTCCAACTCGGAACCGGAAATTTTGCCGTTCCAGACAAGAATTGTCAAACACTTCTTTCGAGTTGCGCAACACTATAGCAGAAAGCGTGCCGATAAGCATCATTTCTTACGCCTTTGCGCGAGTCCGGGGCGCGGTCGCAGGATACAATGCAACACTACGCTCTGGAGCAAAGTCTTGCCCATTCCCCCCAGCGAACCGCCCGCCGACGAACAAGCGACTATCGACGGCGAGCCGCCACCCGCCCCGGAAACCCGCCCGCACCTGCGCCAGCTGGCCCTGCAATGCGCGGCGCTGGTTCTTGTGCTGTCACTGGCCTGGCCTTACTTCGGCCTGCGCAATGAAGCCCTGCCCTGGCCGGCAACGGCGTTTGCCATCGGCGCCATCGCCCTGCTGATCGCCAGTCTCACGCACCAGCCCTGGTGGTGGCGGGTGATCCACGCGCTGTTTGCCCCGCTGGCCTGTGCAGTCGCCGCCCTGTCGCTCGATCCCGGCTGGTTCCTGCTGGCCTTCGTTCTGCTCTGGGTCGTTTATCGCGGCGCGCTCGGCGGCCAGGTGCCGCTCTATCTGACCAACCGCGAGACGGCCAAGGCCCTCGCCGAAATCACGGTGGATCTTCCCGCCATGCGTTTTGCCGATCTCGGCGCCGGGCTCGGCAGCGTCCTCTGCCCGCTGGCCAGGATGCTGCCGCAGGCGCAGTTCTTCGGCATCGAGAATGCGCCGGCCAGCTGGCTGATCGGCTACCTGCGCACCCGGCCGCTGGCCAATTGCCGCTGGCTTTGGGGCGACCTGTGGCAGGCGCCGCTCGCGGATTACGAGGTGGTCTATGCCTTTCTCTCGCCGGCGGCGATGCCCGTGCTGTGGGCCAAGGTCGAACGCGAAATGCCGGCCGGAAGCCTGTTCATCAGCAACAGTTTTGCCGTTCCCGGCGCGGCGGCCAGCGAAATCGTCGCGGTCGGCGACGCGCGGCAGACACAGCTCTACTGTTATCGCCGCTGAGCGCTCCGGCGACTGAATCGCCGCTTACAGCCTGATGCCGCGCCTGGCGATGACGACCATCGCCTGGGTTCGGCTGGCGACACCGAGCGCCTTGAAGATCGCCGTCAGGTGCACCTTGACCGTGCCCTCGGACAGGTCGAGCAGCCCCGCAATATCCCGGTTTGTCTTGCCGCGCGCCATCAAACCGAGGACCTCGGCCTGGCGTTCGGTCAATCCGAAATCCGAGGGCTCGGCGTACTTGCCCATCGGCGGGCGCGGCGCCTGCGCGACCGAAGTCGCCGGCAGAACGCCAGTCGAAAACGCCTTGCCGGCCAGGGTTTCGCGCAGCGCCGTGAGCAGGCGCTCGCTCGAGTAGGACTTGGAAACGAAACCGGCGGCGCCGCCGCTCATCGCCTTCTTCACCGTGTGCGCATCGTCATAAGCCGACAAGATAACGACCGGCATTGCCGGATAGCGCCGGCGCAGCGTGCGCAGAAAGGAAAGCCCGTCAATTCCAGGCAGGGCCAGATCGAGCAGCATCAAGTTGAATACCAGGCCCTGTTTGAGCAAAGCGGTCGCGCCGGCACTATCGGCCGCTTCATAGACCGTAACCCCCGGTTCAAGCTGACGCAGGGTTTGAACCAGCCCTTCCCTGACCAGCTCGTGATCTTCGACAACAAGCAATGTGACCATGGCGATGAGCCTACCCGGAATATGACGAACCGTTATCTTAGCACCGGCTTCGCGCCTGGTTCGCCGCGCCGCGAAGTTTTGTGCCAGGCGACCCGCCGGCCGGTCAAGGCCAAGCGGCATCCACCCGGCTTCAGCATACTCCTATGTCATAAAATATGCTACTGTCATTTTAACGTCAGGTCCCTAGCACCGTGCCAGCCAGCTCGCGTCCATGTCGATCGCTTCACCCTTCTTCAATTGCCGATCGAGAAACTGGCCGCGGAACAGCCACGCCGCCGTGCCGTGCTGATACGACCACGGCGTTTCCCAATCCTCGACCGTCATGCGGATGCGCGTAACGCTGACCGCGCGCACATCGGCATCGCTTTCGACGCAAGGGATCGCTGCGGCGATCCGCACCCAGTCCTGATGCGTATAGCTTGATTGCGGCTTGCCCAGATCCGGGCAGCGGCCGGCGACCCGGCTTTCCTGCGTCATTGCTGCAATCGAACCGCGCAGCCAATAAGTCGGCGACTTCAGAATCAGGCCGACGCCCCCTTCGCGAAAGATGACACAATCCCCCAGATTCAGCGATGACGCCGGCGTCGACCCGGGGTCCGCCGCCACGCCACACGCCGCCAGCAGCACAACTGCCGCCGCGTATCGCCTGATAGTCGTCCGCTGCAGTGAGATCACGCCGAAAACGAGTTTCTTATAATGGTCCAAGCAAGTTTCAGTATAGCGCGTTAAGAGACCGGCCGCGGCGCTTCGGGGGATAATGCGCGGATGACCGCTGCGCGCGAGAAAATTTCCCCGATGGACTATCCGATTCTGCATGAAGAGAATGGCGAACTGTCGCTGCATTTTGGCTTCCCGACGATCCAGAGCCGCATGCTCAAGGCCGATCCGGAACATCTGCTGCTCGACTACACGCGCACGATGATGGGCTTCCTGCTCTTTGCGCCGCGGCCCGCGCGTATCGCGATGATCGGCCTGGGCGGCGGGTCGCTGGCCAAGTACTGCCGCCGCCGCTTGCCCGACGCCGATTTCACGGCGGTCGAATTGTCGCCCGAGGTAATCGCGCTACGCCAGGAATTCGCCGTTCCCGAGGACGACGCGCGTTTTCGCATCGTCTGCGCCGACGGTGCCGACTTCGTTCGCGCCGCCGGGCCGTCGTTCGATGTCCTGCTGGTCGACGGCTTCGACAGCGGCGGCCAGCCGCCCCGGCTATGCAGCGCCGCGTTTTACGATGACTGCCGCGCCGCCCTTGCGCCGGGCGGAATACTCGTCGTCAATCTGTGCGCCGACGATAGCGGCTGCGGCCGCTATATCGGCAGAATCAGCGATTCGTTCGACGAAAGAGTCATCGTCGTGGAAGCCGACGAAGGCGAGAACAAGATTGTCTTTGCCTGCCGCGACGGCGATTTTCCGCCGACGCTCAAGGACCTGACCGGGCGCCTGATGGCGCTCGAAGCGAACCACCCGGTCGATCTGGCGACGACGGCGCAAAAGGTTCTTCGCCGCGAGCAGGCCGCCGGCAAGCGGCGGAGAAAACGCCGCTAGCCGCTCAGTGTGCCGTGGCGGCGTCCGCGTCCCTGGACAGGGGGGCGGACGCGCTTGCCTCGCGGGTCCCGGCCGCCGCGTCCGCGCCGGCTAGCGGCAGGCTGATTTCAAATACCGAGCCCTGGCCGAAACGCGAACGGTAGCTCAGCTTGCCGTCGAACAACTGCGCCATGCGCCTGGCGATCGCCAGCCCCAGCCCGAGGCCCTTGGCGCGGTCGCGCATCCGGTTGCCGATCTGAAAGAACTCGTCGAAGATCTGTTCGCCATACTGCGGCTCGATCCCGATGCCGGTATCCCACACCTGGATGAGCACGCTGTTGTGGCGTTTGCGCGCGGCCACCAGCACGCCGCCGCGCTCGGTGTATTTGAGCGCATTGCCGATCAGGTTGCGCAGCACGCTGAGGATCAAGCCGGGATCGGCGAGGACGACCATGTCCTTGAACGGGTAAAACAATTTGAAACGCAGTTTCTTCTGCAGCGCCAGCGTCGAAAACTCGGCATCGACGGCCTTGAACAATTCCTCGACCGGCAGCTCTTTCATCTGCGGCCTGACCTGGCCGGCATCGAGTTTCGAGATATCGAGCAGCGAGTACAACAGCTCACCGAGCAAATGCACGGAGCGCGAGAGGTAGTTGGAGATGACTTTCTGCTCTTCGCTCAGTTCCGTCCGACTCAAGGCGTCGCGAAACAGGTTGATGGCCTGGATCGGTTGCCGCAGGTCGTGGCTCGCCGCGGCGAGAAAACGCGACTTGGCGATGTTCGCGCTCTCGGCCTGCAGCTTGGCCAACAGCAATTCCTCTTCGGCGCGCTTGCGCAGACTGATATCGGTCTGGGCGACGATGCAGCCGAGCATCTTGCCGTCGGCGCCGGTCTCGATTTGAACTTCGCCGAGGACATGTGTCCAGCGCCCGTCGGGATGCACGTAACGATATTCGCAGACGTAAGGCTCGCCTTGGCTGTTTCGCCACAGCTCGCGAATTCTTGGCAGGTCTTCCGGATGGACGAAATCGGACCAGGATCTGCCCAGCAACTCGCTGCGGCTGCGGCCGGTGAGCTGCAAATGCCTGTCGTTGACATAGGTGTAGCAGCCGCTGCCGTCGAAATGGCATATGCCAACGGGGACCATCTGCGCCAGTTTGCGGTACTGCGCTTCGCTTTGCGCCAGGTCTTCGAGGATTTCCGCCTCGCGCACGCGCATGCGCCGCAGGCGAATCAACAGGGCGCCGACGAAGGCGAACAGCAGCAGGGTTGAAAGCGTCACGACCAGCGTTTGCGTGCGCCAATCCACCAGAACCTCGTTGCGCGCGAGACCGACGGCGAAGTAGAAGGGATAGTTCTGCATCACCTGAATGCCGACAATGCGCATGACATTGTCGGGCGCAGCCGCATAGTGAAGCGTCACTGCCTTGCCGCCGCCGGCGAGGCCCAGGACGACCGGATGGTCCTCGGCCAGCGGCTGATTAACGCCGTCCGGCATGGCCGGCCAGTGCACCAGCTGCGCGTGCGTGTCGCTGCGCCGCAATGCAACCAGGCCGTGCGCGCCGACGTCGAGCGCCTGGAAACGCTTCTGGTAGTAATCGAGTTCGATCATGCCATGAACGATGCCCATGAACCGGCCGCGCTCGTCGCGCAAGCCCCGAACGATGACCAGGACCGGCCGGCCGAGGCTGCGCCCGGTGACGACGTCGGAAAATACCAGGCCGGCGCCGGGATTGTCGCGCAACAGGCGGAAATACGGCCGGTCGGCGATGTTGACCCGCGCCGTGTGGGCATTGTCCGAGGCATACAAGGTATCGCCGTTGGCATCGTGCACGCGGTAGCCGGCCATTTCTTCCATGTTGAACAGGCGGCTGTCGAGATCGGCATTGATCGTGCGCTGGTAACGCGCGACGGCGTTCTGGTTGAGCGCCGCCGCGGGAATCACCAGCGCCAGCGCCTGCAAATCCGCGTCGGTGCGGCGCAGCGTGGCGTCGAAGCGCGTTTCGAAAACCGCCGCGAGGTTGCGCGTGCTGATTTCGGCCAACTTGATTTGATGCCGGTAGCTCAGGTAGATCTGGTAGCCGACGAGCAGCAGCAGGGCCAGCAGCGCGGCGGCGAGCAGGCCGCCAGGCAGCTTGCCGCGCACTGCACCGGTCGACAAGCCGCTGTTCATGCGACCAGATCCCCGAGCCGGGAGATGTCCGGATCCTGTTGCCAGGCCTGCCGCTCGGGACTCGACAGCGCGAAGTCCCGGCGCTCTAGCGGACTCTGCCCGCGCAGGCTCGTTATCATCCGGCGCAAGTGGCCGAGCTGCGGCGGCATGGTTCCGAAGAAAAGCACGGCGATACTACCCTTCTGCCGTCCGGTATCGCGGCTTTGGATGAACAGGGTCGGAAAGTTTTCGATATCCAGCTCACCGAGATCGTCGGCCCGTTCCTCGATGTCCAGCCAGCGAAACCGGATTTCGGGAAACTCGGCCGCGAGTTCGTCGAAGCCCGACCGGTACTCGCGGCAGGTCGTGCACCATTCGGCACAAAGACAGACCACCAGAAGCTCTTTGGAGGCCTGATTCGCGCTGGCCGCACTGGCCTGCCGGGGCAAGGACATGATTGATCGCTATTGAGTCTGGGCAAGGCTCATAGTATCGCAGATGGGGCGCCCAACGGTATCGGCAGGCCGCTGCCGCCTAAGATCTTCGGCGCGCCTTCCACAGAGCCGCACGCTCATGACATACAGGTTTCCGGATGCCGGGCTCGTTCGACTAGAGGTGCTCGTTCTGCTCGTAGACGGCCTTCGCAATGCGCGCCAACTCGTCCTTGGCTATGCTCGCCGACAGGGCGTAGCCAAATTTTCCGTCGATCCAGTAAAAGACATTGACCGCACCCTCTTGCGCAAAGCGGAAAGCCGTCTCCTGATTGCCGACGTTTTCGGTCGACAGGTAGAGCGTCAGCCGCTGCCCGCTGCTGTCCTGATACATGAACTGGGCGACCGGGCCGCTATCGCCGGGCAGCAGGCGGCCGCCGATCAGGGTGTAGCCGAGCGCCGCGAGCTTGGGCGCGTGCACCGGCGTTCCGAGACGCTTGGAAAGCCAGGCGACGAGCTGGTCTTCATGATCGGCGCCGACCTCGACCGGGCGGCGCATATCGGGGCTGAACACCACGTGTGCGA
>CAIXAY010000495.1 GCA_903917505.1 uncultured beta proteobacterium
AACAACACCACGCGCTTTGTCGTCCTCGGCCGGCAGGAAGCGGGCCCGTCGGGCCGCGACAAGACTTCACTGATCATGTCGGCGCATAACCAGACCGGCTCGCTGGTGAAGCTGCTGGCGCCGTTTTCCGATGCCGGCGTGTCGATGACCCGGCTGGAGTCGCGCCCGGCGCGGCACACGCTCTGGGAATACGTGTTCTTCGTCGACGTCGAAGGCCACCACGACGATCCGGCCGTTGCCGCCGCGCTCGCCGAGCTCGGCCGGCGCGCCGCCTACCTCAAGATTCTCGGCTCCTATCCTGTCGCCGTCTATTAAGGAAATCCATGTCGCTCAGCGATCAGACCCTGTCCAACGTCCGCGCCATTTCACCCTATATCGCGGGCAAGCCGATCACCCAGCTGGCGCGCGAAATGGGCATTCTGGTCGAGCGCATCGTCAAGCTGGCTTCGAACGAAAATCCCCTCGGCATGAGCCCGCTGGCCAGGGCCGCGATGGAAAGAGCCGCGCTCTCGCTCGAGCGCTATCCGGATGACTTCGAGCTGAAAGACGCGCTGGCCAGGCATACCGGCCTGCCCATGGAACGCGTCGTGCTCGGCAACGGTTCGAACGACGTGCTCGACCTGATCGCTCGCGTATTTCTTGCGCCTGGGCGTTCGGCGATATTCTCCCAGCATGCGTTCGCCGTCTACCCGCTGGCCACGCTGTCGGCCGGCGCCGAACTCATAGTCGTGCCGGCCAGGAACTTCGGGCATGACCTCGATGCGATGCGCGCGGCGATCCGTCCGACGACGCGCCTGATCTGGATCGCCAACCCGAACAATCCGACCGGAACCTTTATTACGTTCCCGCAACTCAAGGCTTTCCTGCACGGCGTTCCCGACGATGTCGTGGTGGTTCTCGACGAGGCCTACAACGACTACATCCCGCCCGCCGAGCGCGCCGACACGACGGCCTGGCTCGCCGATTTTCCCAACCTGGTGATCACCCGGACTTTCTCCAAGATCTACGGCCTCGCCGGCCTGCGCATCGGCTACGCGCTGGCATCAAGCGAGATCGCCGACCTGATGAACCGCGTGCGCCAGCCCTTCAACTGCAACAACCTGGCGCTCGCCGCGGCGACGGCCGCGCTCGGCGACGCCGAGTTCGTCGCCCGCAGCTACGCGCTCAACCGCGCCGGCATGGCGCAGATCATCGCCGGGCTCGAAGGCCTGGGTTTCGAGCACATCCCCTCGCACGGCAATTTCGTCACCTTCAAGGCCGGCGACGCGGCAAGGCTCAACCAGAAGCTGCTCAAGCAAGGCGTCATCGTCCGGCCGCTCGGCGGCTACGGCATGCCCGAGTGGCTGCGCGTGACCATAGGCACCGAGGCGGACAACGCGCGCTTTCTCGAAGCGCTGGCGAGCAGCCGGGAGGATACGCAAGTGAGCGCGGCCTGATGAGCGCCGCGCCGGAATTCGGCAAAGTCGTGATCTTCGGCGTCGGCCTGATCGGCGGTTCGTTTGCGCTCGCGCTCAAGGCCACCGAGCAGGTCGAGGAAGTCGTCGGTTTCGGGCGCAGCCTGTCGACCCTGACGCAGGCGCTGGGCCTGGGCATCATCGACCGGGTCGGCGCCAATGCCGGCCAGGAAGTCGCCGATGCCGACCTCGTTCTGCTCGCCACGCCGGTCGGCCAGATGCCGGAAATCATGACGCGCATCGAACCCTACCTCGGCGCCAACACGGTCATCACCGACGGCGGCAGCACCAAGTCCGACGTCGTCGCTGCGGCGCGCCTGCATTTCGGCGATCGCGTCGGCCAATTCGTTCCCGCGCACCCGATTGCCGGCGCCGAGAATAGCGGTGCCGCGGCGGCGCGCGCCGATCTTTACCGGGAAAGGAAAGTCGTGCTGACGCCGCTGCCAGAGAACTCGGTGCTCAACGTCGCGCGCGTGCGCTCGGCGTGGGAGTGGTGCGGCGCACAGGTGCATGAGCTGTCGCCGGCCCAGCACGACGAGGTCTTCGCCGCGGTCAGCCATTTGCCGCATCTCTTGTCGTTCGCGCTTGTGCATGGCCTGGCGCTGCGCCCGGACAGCGAGCTCTATTTCAACTATGCGGCGAGCGGCTTCCGCGACTTCACGCGCATCGCCGCGAGCCATCCGGAAATGTGGCGCGACATTTGTCTGGCCAACCGCGCGGCGCTGCTCGGCGAACTCGACCGCTACCGCGCCCAGCTCGACGAGTTGCGCGTCGCGCTGCAAAAAGGCGACGGCGCGGCCCTCGAACAGGCCTTCGACATCGCGCGCACGGCGCGCCGTGAATGGGCGGAAGGACAAGGCAAATGAGCGCCACGGACTTCATCGATCTGCCGCCGCTGCTCTCGGCGCGCGGCACCCTGCGCCTGCCCGGTTCGAAGAGCATTTCCAATCGCATCCTGCTGCTCGCCGCGCTGGCCGAGGGTGAGACCGAAATCCGCGACCTGCTCGAATCCGACGATACGGCGCACATGCTGACCGCGCTGGCCGCGCTCGGCGTCACTGTCGAGACGCTCGGCGCCGGCGCCTACCGCGTGCGCGGCGCCGGCGGGAAAATTCGGGTCAGGCAGGCCGTACTCTTTCTCGGCAACGCCGGCACCGCCTTCCGTTCATTGACTGCGACGCTGGCGCTGGCCGGCGGCCACTACAGGCTCTCCGGCGTGGCGCGCATGCACGAGCGGCCGATCGCCGATCTCGTCGAGGCGCTGCGCGAAGTCGGCGCCGACATCGGCTACCTGGGCCAGCAAGGCTATCCGCCGCTTTCGATCCGGCCGCCGACGCTGCGCCCGGGCGGTGTCGTGCGCGTGCGCGGCGACGTGTCGAGCCAGTTCCTCAGCGGCCTGCTGCTGGCCCTGCCGCTGACCGGGGTCGAAACGACGGTCGAAGTCATCGGCGAACTCGTCTCGCGGCCTTACGTCGACCTCACCCTGGCGACGATGCGGCGCTTCGGTGTGCGCGTGGCGCGCGACGGCGCCCGGCGCTTCGTCGTGCCGGCCGGCAGCCGCTATGTTTCGCCGGGCCTGATCCGCGTCGAGGGCGATGCCTCGGCCGCCTCGTATTTCCTCGCGCTCGGGGCGATCGGCGGCGGCCCGCTGCGCGTCGAAGGCGTCGGCCGCAGTTCGATCCAGGGCGACGTGCGCTTCGCCGACGCCCTGGCGCTGATGAGCGCGCGCCTCGAGATCGGCGAGGACTGGATAACGGCGAGCGGGCCGGAATCGGGAAAACTGCGGGGCATCAGCATCGATGCCAATGACATACCTGACGCGGCGATGACCCTCGCCATCGCCGCCTTGTTCGCCACCGGCCCGACGACACTCTCGAATATCGCCAGCTGGCGGGTCAAGGAAACCGACCGTATTGCGGCGCTCGCCACCGAGCTGCGCAAGCTCGGCGCAGCGGTCGAGACCGGCGCCGATTTCATTCGCGTCACGCCGCCGGTGGGCGCGCTGCGCACGCCGCCCGAAGGCATAGCCACTTACGACGACCACCGCATCGCCATGTGCTTTTCGCTGGCGGCCCGGGCGGTTCCGCTGCGCATCAACGACCCGGGCTGTGTCAGCAAGACTTTCCCCGATTATTTCGCGCGCTTCGCCGCAGTGACGCAACCGGTGCCCGTCATCGCCATCGACGGCCCCTCGGCGTCCGGCAAGGGGACGATCGCGGCGCGCGTGGCGCAGTCGCTCGGCTGGCATTACCTCGATTCGGGCGCGATCTATCGCCTGGCGGCGCTGGCGGCGCAGCGCGCGGGCGTCGCCTGGAGCGACGAAACCGGCGTTGCCGCCGTCGCCGCCGGCCTGGATGCGGAATTTAGCGAAAACTCGATCAAGCTCGCAGGCGTCGAGGTCGGCGATGCGATCCGCACCGAGGACATCTCGTCGGGCGCCTCGCAAATCGCCGTCCTGCCGGCGGTGCGCGCGGCACTCCTGTTCCGGCAGCGCGTCTTTCGCCGCGCGCCGGGCCTCGTCGCCGACGGCCGCGACATGGGCTCCGTGGTGTTTCCCGACGCGGCAACGAAGGTTTTTCTCACCGCCAGCGTCGAGGTGCGAGCTCAAAGACGTTATAAGCAGTTGATCGAAAAAGGAATCACTGCTAGTATCCTGCCTCTTTTGCTGGATTTGCGCGAACGCGACGAACGCGACAGCCGACGCAGCGCGGCGCCCTTACAGCAGGAAGACGACGCCCACTTCCTGGACACGACCGATCTGACCATAGATCAGACCGTCGATCAGGTATTGGGCTGGTTCAATAAGTTGTAACAGCAGTGCGTAGCAGGGGGCGCAGCGAATACACGATGCGGCGCTTCCAGGTATTGCCAGTTCGGGTCCCATGACTGGCGATGTTTTTTTAACTTTACCCGCAGCAATGCGGACAGGTCCCTCACATATGTCAGCTAACCCCGTAACCCAAGAAAGTTTTGCCGACCTCTTCGAAGCCAGCCTCGCGCGCCAGGAAATGCGCCAGGGTGAGGTCATCACCGCAGAAGTCGTTCGCATCGACCAGAATTTCGTGGTCGTCAATGCCGGACTGAAATCCGAAAGCTACATCGAACGTGAAGAATTCCTGAGCGATGCCGGCGAACTCGAAGTCAAGGTCGGTGATTTCGTTCAGGTCGCCATCGAACAACTCGAAAACGGTTTCGGTGAAACCCGCCTGTCGCGCGAGCGCGCCAAGCGCGTCGCCGCCTGGAACTTCCTCGAAGCGGCATTGAACGAAGGCACCCTGGTCACCGGCACGATCACCGGCAAGGTCAAGGGCGGCCTGACCGTCATGGCCAACAGCGTGCGCGCCTTCCTGCCCGGATCGCTCGTCGACATGCGCCCGGTCAAGGACACCACGCCGTACGAAGGCAAAACTTACGAATTCAAGGTCATCAAGCTCGACCGCAAGCGCAACAATGTCGTCGTTTCCCGTCGCGCCGTGCTCGAAGCCAGCGTCGGCGAAGAGCGCGAAGCGCT
>CAIXAY010000496.1 GCA_903917505.1 uncultured beta proteobacterium
CGTGGCGCGACGCGCAGATGGCCGGTGCGGGCTATAACGTGGTCATCCACGAATTCGCGCACAAGCTCGACATGCTGGGCGGCGAGGCCGACGGCGTGCCGCCGCTGCCAAGCGGCGCGGCGCGCGCTGCGTGGGAAGCCGTGCTGTCGGCCGCTTACGAAGATTTTTGCGCGCGCGTCGATGCCGCCGAGGCGCGCGACACCGACTTCGACGAAGCGCTCGATCCTTACGCTGCCGAGAGCCCGGGCGAATTCTTCGCCGTCATGAGCGAGACTTTCTTCGAAACGCCCGAGATTCTGCGCGCCGAATACCCCGCGCTTTACGACCAATTCTGCGGTTTCTACCGGCAAGACCCGGCGACGCGTTGACCCGGGAATTTTCAACCGAGCAGGCAGCGCATTGGCATCGCGCCATTGACCGATTGCCTAAGGCGGGCCGCTGAGGTATTGTTCCACGGTTTTCGGCAGGCCCTTGCGGGGCGCGGGCGGTCACAGGCAACAAACCGCGGGTCGAACGCAGGTCGAACGCAGTTCGAATATTCCAAGGCAACAAACCCCATGCCCAGCAACGTGCTGCATCGACATTCGCTGAAGATCAGGATCACCCTGACCACGCTGTTTGTCTTTCTGCTCAGCATCTGGTCCCTGTCCTACTACGCCAGCCACACCTTGCGCGTCGATATGGAGCGCCTGCTCGGCGAGCAGCAGTATTCGACCGTCACCCTGCTCGCCGCGCAGCTCAACCGCGAAATGGACGAGCGCCTGCGCGGCCTTGAAGTCCTCGCCACGAACGTGCATCCGGCGATCATGGAAAACCCGACGTCGATGCAAACCTTCCTCGAACAGCACCCCTACAACCAGGGACTGTTCAACGACGGGATCCTGGCCTACAACAGCGATGGCATTGCCGTTGCCACCTTTCCGTTCGCGCCGGAACGGACCGGTGTCGATTACATGGACAGGGATTACGTCATCGGCGCGCTCAAGCAGGGGCAGACGACGATAGGTCAGCCGGTGATCGGCCGGACCTTGCACACGCCAACCTTCGTCATCGCCGTGCCGATCCGCAACTTTCAGGGCAAAGTGATCGGCGCGCTGGGCGGGCTAACCAACTTGAGCAAGCCGAACTTTCTCGACAGGATTACCGACAACCGTTACGGCAAGACCGGCGGCTATCTGCTCATCGATTCGGAGCACCGGCTGATCGTCACCGCCACCGACAAGAGCCGCATCATGGAGGAGCGCCTGGATATTGGCAGCAACCCGGTGATCGAGAACTTCAATCAGGGCCGCGAAGGTTCCGCCGTCTACACCAACGCGCAGGGCGTCGAGATGCTCGCTTCATTCAGGAACATCCCTGCAGCGGGCTGGCAACTCGGCGCCAACCTGCCGGTGAGCGAAGCCTTTGCGCCGATCAGCGACATGCAGCGGCACATGCTGCTGGCCACGCTGCTGCTCACCCTGGCCTCCTGGAGCCTCGGCTGGTGGCTGTTGAAACGGCAACTGTCGCCGCTGCTGACGACCCTGGAAACGCTGGGCAACATGTCGGACACCAACCAGCCCGCCCACGCCTTGCCGATTACCAAGAAGGACGAGATCGGCCAACTCATCGGCGGTTTCAACCGCTTGCTCGAAACGCTGAGAAGAAGCGAAGAAGCGCTCAAGGAGAGCGAGCTCCAGTTCAAGGAAATCTTCAACGAAGTTCCGATCGGCTATCACGAGTTCGGCGTCGACGCCCGCATGACGCGGGTGAACCGGACCGAGCTCGAGAGCCTCGGCTACACCGAAGAGGAAATGATCGGGCATTTCCCCTGGGAATTCTGCGAAGCGAACGTGATCTCGCAGGAAGCGGTGAGGGCAAAGCTCGCCGGAACGAGGCCGCCGGGCAACAATTTCGAGCGCATCTTCCTGAAGAAGGACGGCACGACCGTGCCGATGCTGGTCAAGGACAAGCTGCTGCTCGACCGGGACGGCAAGATCACCGGGATCCGCTCGGTGGTCATGGACATCACCCAGCGCAAGATCGCCGAAGATGAAATCAAGCACCTGGCTTTCTATGACCAGCTCACCGGCCTGCCCAACCGGCGGCTGCTGCTGGACCGCCTCGAACAATCGCTCTCGTCCCGCTCGCGGCACCGGCGCGAAGGCGCCCTGCTCTTCCTCGATCTCGACAACTTCAAGACGCTCAACGACACCCTCGGCCACGACAAGGGCGACCTGCTGCTGCAACAGGTCGCCAGACGGCTCTCCAGCTGCGTGCGCGAGGGCGATACGGTCGCCCGTATCGGCGGCGATGAATTCGTGGTGATGCTCGAAGACCTCAGCGAGAACACGCAGGAAGCCGCCACCCACGCCAAGGCGGTCGGCGAGAAGATTCTCGCCACGCTCAATGCGACCTATCAGCTCGACCTCAACTCTTACCGCAGCACGGCCAGCATCGGCATCACCCTGTTCGCCAACTCCGAGCAGACGGTCGATGAGCTGATCAAGCAGGCCGACCTCGCGATGTACCAGGCCAAGGCTGCGGGTCGCAGCACGCTGCGCTTCTTCGATCCGCAGATGCAGGCCGCGGTGACGATGCGCGCCGCGCTCGAAAGCGATTTGCGCGAAGCCATCGCCGGCGAACAGTTCGTCGTGTATTACCAGCCGCAGGTTGACAAATCCGCCCGGGTGACCGGCGCCGAAGCCCTGCTGCGCTGGCAGCACCCGACGCGCGGCCTGGTCAGTCCCGGAGAATTCATCCACCTGGCCGAAGAAACCGGGCTCATCGTTCCGATCGGCTTGTGGGTGCTGGAAACGGTATGCCGGCAGCTGGCCGCCTGGGCCGCCGTCGAGTCGCTGGCCCGGCTGACGGTGGCGGTCAATGTCAGCCCGCGCCAATTTCGCGAAGGCGGATTCGTCGACCAGGTCGCAACCGTTCTGGCGCGCACCACGGCCAACGCGCAGCGGCTCAAGCTCGAGGTCACCGAATCCTTGCTGGTCGACGACATGGAAGTGATCATCACCAAGATGGGTTTGCTCAAGGCAAGCGGCGTGAGCTTCTCGCTCGACGACTTCGGCACCGGTTACTCCTCGCTCTCTTATTTGAAGCGCGTGCCGCTCGATCAGTTGAAGATCGACCGGAGCTTCGTCAGGGACATCCTCGTCGACCCGAACGACGCGGCCATTGCCCGGATGATCATCGTGCTGGCCGAGAGCCTGGGACTGGCGATCATCGCCGAGGGCGTGGAAACCGCAGCGCAGCGGGAATTCCTGCTGAAGAACGGCTGTCCGAGCTATCAGGGCTATTTCTTCGGCCATCCGGCGCCGATCGAAGAATTCGAGGCGCTTGTCGCGCGCCTGCACGGAGATTCGGGACCCGATCGCTTCGAGCTTCTCGTTCAGTGAGCGCCGGCGCGTGGCCTGTCATGCCAATGTCAATCGTGGGCGCCGGCTGGGGGCGAACAAAATCTTAGGAAAGAAATGAACGAGAGAGACTCGCGCCGCATCGCGCTGACCGTCGCCGCGGCCTTCTTCATGGAAACGCTCGATGCGTCGATCATCACGACGGCGCTGCCGGTGATCGCCGGCGGTTTCGGCACCACGGCGCTCGGCGTGAGCGCCAGCGTGACGTCCTACCTGGTGGCCATGGCCATCTTCGTGCCGGCGGCCGGCTGGGCCGGCGAACGCTTCGGCGCGCGCAAGATATTCGCCTCGGCGATCGGTGTCTTTACCCTGGCCTCGCTGCTCTGCGGCCTGGCGCCTTCGCTCTGGGCGCTGATCGCCGCGCGCGTTTTGCAGGGCGCCGCGGCGGCCTTCATGTCACCGGTCGGGCGCTTCGTCGTGCTGCACGAAACGCCCAAGGAGCGCATCATCGAGGCCATCGCCACCATCACCTGGCCCGGCCTGATCGCGCCGGTGATCGGCCCGGCGCTCGGCGGCCTGATCGTCACTCACGTCTCGTGGCGCTGGATCTTCCTGCTCAATGTGCCGCTCGGCCTGATCGGCGTGCTGCTCGTCCTGCGCAATATTCCCATTCGCGCGCCGACGGCGCGCCGGCGCTTCGACACCCTCGGCTTCGTGCTGACCGCGCTGGCCCTCGCCGCGCTGGTCGAAGGGCTGTCGCGGCTCGGCGGCCTCGACCGCTCGCCGCTGTTGCCGCTCGCTCTGGTCGGCTTCGGCCTGCTGGCGACGGTTGCCGCGGTCTGGCACGCGCACCGCACCGATGAGCCAATGCTCGATCTGCGTGCGGTCGCCGTGCCCACCTTCAAACTCGCGGTGGTCACCGCCGGATTCATTTCGCGCGTGGCGATCAATGCCTCGCCCTTCCTGCTGCCGCTGATGTTCCAGATCGGTTTCGGCTATTCGCCGCAGCAGGCCGGCCTCTTGGTGCTGGTCTATATGGCCGGCAACCTGCTGATGAAAAGCGCGACGACCCCCATCCTGCGGCGCTTCGGTTTCCGCAAGGTGCTGACCACCAACGCCGCGCTCTGCGTGGCGACGCTGCTGGCCTGCGGCCTGCTGCAGCCCTCGACCCCGGAGCTGCTGGTCTATGCCGTCCTGCTCGTCGCCGGCATGACGCGCTCGATGAACTTCACCAGCGTCAACACCCTGGCTTTCGCCGACGTCGTCGCCGAGCAGCGCGCCGGAGCCAGCGCCCTGGCGACCATGCTGCAACAGGTGGCGATGAGCATGGGCGTGGCCTTTGCGGCATTCGCCCTGAGCCTGTCGCAGACCGTGCGCGGCGTCGCCGCGCTCGCACAGACCGATTTCCGCTATTCCTGGTTCGCCGTCGGCGCCTTGATGCTCGTCGCCGCGGCCATAACGGCAAAGCTGCCCCACGACGCGGGCGCGGCGATTTCGACGCGGAAGGACTGAGGCAAAAGCAATAACCACGGCGAGCATGGCGAACGCGGCGAAGTGCCATTAAGAGCGCGCATATCCGGAGATTCTAGCAATTTACCTAGCAGTTCATCGGCACTGGTGCAAACGGTACTGACCGCGACGAGTGTGACTTTGTTGTCGTCTTCCTCGTCACTAGCTGCCGGGCAGGCCGTGACGTTGACCGCGAACGTCGCCGGCAGCTTGCCTTATCCCCTGCGTGATCGCCATTCATCAAACGTTGCGGTCACGAATCGCCATTGTTCGATGGAAAGACCTTGGTAACGAAATTGCAATGCTTCGATGTCAGCATTGCCCCGTCAATCGCATTTCCTCCACCTTCGCCAATTGACCAAAGAAGAAGACGGCATTCCGGCACCAACCGCGAGCGACACGGCCCACCCGCTGGTGGGCCAATTATTCTCCGCGTGGAGCTAGCCACTTGGTATAAAGTTGTTACATAGGGCTTTCCGGGAGTACAGTTCTCCGTCATTAATAGATAACAAGGGAGAGTTAACAATGAAAACCAAGTTTGTTCCATCGCTGTGCAGCCTAGCTGTGACTCTTTTTGTATCTACTGCAGCCATCGCGGCTGATGTAGCACCGGATAAGCCCATTGGTGTAAGCGGCATGAATGATGCCATTGGACTTGTTGATTTGGCTCCGCACAACCTGCCAGGCGTAGTTGGGGACTACGATCTGCGTAGCCGCATTGTCGGACTCGCTCCCGGTGGTGCAATCCATGAGCATCCGCATGCTGGCCGCCCTGGAATAGCGCTTGTAACAAAAGGGGTTGTGATTGAATATCGTGGATCGACGTCCCGTACCCTAAAGCCGGGCGACACATGGCTGGAGGCTCACGATACAGTCCACTGGTTCCGCAATCCTAGCAACACGGAAGCAGCTGAACTCTGGGTCGTTGATGTGGTGCCGAAGAAGAAGTAGGCTTTCTTTCTGGGGCAAGAGTACGGGGAAGGCGGTACGGAAGCACCGAGCCTGTCCGGAATTTTGTGTTTGAGGCATAACATGTCGAAAGAAAGGAACATGTATGCCGAGCAAGAAGAAGGTCGCTATCGCGGCCGAG
>CAIXAY010000497.1 GCA_903917505.1 uncultured beta proteobacterium
CCGTGGTGGTCAGGGTCGGATCGGTGCCGCCGAAGAACACCGGCAGACCGGCTTTCTTGGAGTCCTCGGAGATGGCGTTCATCTGCGTGGAACGCAGGGAAGCGACCACTGCGATCAGATCGCCGCGATTGATCAGTTTCGAGAAAGCCAGGACCATGCCGGGATTGGTCGCCTGGTCATCCTCGATGACCAGTTCGAGCTTCTTGCCGAGAACGCCGCCAGCCGCATTGATCTTCTCGACCCCGAGTTTGGCGCCCTCGGTCTGCAAGAGGCCGATCTCGGCGATCGGCCCGGTCATCGGCACGATCAGCCCGACCTTGATGGTCTCCTGGGCCGAAGCCGCGGTTGAAAAGCCGGCCAGGACGGCCAGCGCAGACACTAAAGCAAGTACGAAACGACCTGAAAATCGCATGGTATACCTCCTCTATTATTCGAACCGATTGATATCGGTGACTCTCGACGACGGACACAATCAACATCATTGATCCGCAGTCAAATATCAGTGATGTGTGATCACATCGTATTTTTTAATATGTGACCACAAAGCTCGTCGAAAAACAAGCGTTTTCAGAAAGCGCATAAATCTGCCCGAACTCAATTGAATGGACCCGGTTGCAAAAGATCTCGATGTGCTCGGTGCTATCAGTTTTTGCCCGCTCTCGGGTAGGAAAGCGACGATGATGATCGTGACCAAAAGATTGCCAAGCGAAGGTCCGCGGCGTCCGCTTTACAGATAACTGAAGGGCCGCTGCGGGTCGATCTGGCACACGGCCTGAACCGCGAGCAATTTCGGACATCCCCGAAACATGCAGTGCCGCATCATGTGCCTTGTCCATCTCTCTCACGCTCGAATAAGTGGCTTCTCTCGTGTTCCGCTGGTTCTGGCAACCCTCAGTTCTCCTGCAGCACCGTCAGCTCGTCGTCGGCGTGGCGCAGGCGGATCGCCAGGGTGCGCGCGAGTTGCGACACCAGGACGAAAGCGATGCGCTTGTGCGCTTCGGCCAGGTAGTTGAATTTTTCCAGCGTCAGCACGTAGAGCACGGAGTCGCGCGAAGCGATGGCGTCGTTGTCGCGCGGCCGGTGGTCGAGGAAGCCGAGGCCGCCGAAAAACTCGCCGCGCCCGAAGGTGGCGATGTGGCAGCGCCGCCCGCTGCCGCCCAAGTAACCCTTGATCGACACTTCGCCGCTGCGGATCAGGTAGAGGTTGGGATCGGCGTCGCCGCGCGCGTAAATCGTCTCGCCGGCCTTGCACACGCGGGTCTCCATGCACGACTCGAGGTCGCTCAGCGTATCCGGCTTGCTGCCGGAAAACAGATCGATTTCGTGCAGTTCGAGCGGCGGCAGCTCGACGCCGTCGCGCTCGACCTCGCCGAGCAGGCGGCCCTCGACCCATTCGATCGCGGCTTCGAGCGAGGGCAGGATGAGCACCGTCTTGCCGTCGGAAACCAGGCCGGCGAGCTCGAGGAACTCGCGCAGGTTGCGACCGTTGGGCAGGCGCTCGCGCACGCTCGAGAGCAGCAGCGGCACGCCGCGCTCGGCAAGCGCGTCGCGCACCAGGTTGAGCATGTGCGCCGCAGTCACGTCGACCGATTGCACGCGCTGCATGTCGAGGATCAGGAAATCCGTCGTCGCCAGTTCAGGTTCGAGGGTCAGGTAAAGCTGATGCGTGGTGCCGAAGAAGAGGCTTCCCTGCAGTTCGAAGATGACGGCGCTGTTGCCTTTCTGCTCGAGGATGCGCATCTCGGCCTCGGGCCGGTACCAGGTCGACGAACGCTGGCCGACGAAGCTCTTGCGCCGTACGACGTTGCCGCCGACCTGCTCGCGCAGGAAGAGCATGATCGACAGAATGACGCCGACCGCCGACGCGGCGATCAGGCCGACGAAGATGGCGAAGCCGACCACAACCAGCACCACCGAGAAATCAAGGACGGTCGAGCGCGACTCGAGAAAGCGCAAGGGATCGGTGTCTATCATGCGCAGGCCGACGACGATCAGCACGCCGGCGAGGGTGGCGAGCGGAATCCACGAAACGAAAGCGCCGAGGAGCAGCGCGACGACCAGCGCCATCACCCCTTCGACGATGCCCGAGATCCGCGTCTTGGCGCCACTCGTCAGGTTGACCAGCGTCGGTCCCATGGTGCCGGCGCCGGGCATGCCGCCGAGCGAAGAGGACACCATGTTGGCAAAACCCTGCGCCGCGAGTTCGCGATTCGGATCGTGGCGGGTGCGCGTCATCTGATCGAGAATGACACAGGTCTTCAGCGTATCGATCGAGAGCAGCGCCGCCAATGTCATGGCATTGCCGATGAGGCCGGCGACTTGCGAGAGCTTGAGTTCGCCGATCTGGTACCAGCGGTCGGTGATCAGGCCGACATAATCCTGGCCGGTCGATCCGAGCGAACCGATGACCAGCGAATTGCCGGCCAGCTCGCGCATCGCCGGGTCGGTGGTGGCGATTCCGGCGTAGGCAAGGAATCCGGCGACGATGCCGATGATCGTGCCGGGAATGGCCTTGGTGATCTTCGGCGCGGCGAACATCGCCACGACGGTCACCCCGCCTATCGTGAGGCCGCGCCAGTCCCAGTGATTCGGGCTGAGCAGGACTTCGAACAGCGAGGCGCCGGCCGGCGCGCCGGCGAGTTTCGGCAGCTGGCTGCCGATGATGATCAGGCCGACGCCGCTCAGGAAACCGCTGACCACCGGGTAAGGAATGTACTTGATCAGGCGGCCGAAGCCGAGAAAGCCGATCAGGATCTGGATCAGACCGGCGAGGATGCCGAGCACCGTCATCATCAGCACCACGGCGACCGGCTGCATGCCCTGCGCCACGAGCTGGATGGCGAAAGCCGAGAGGACGGCGGCGGCCGGCGCGCACGGCGCGCTGATCAGGCGATCGGTGCCGCCGAAGGTCGGCGCGATGAGCCCCAGCGCCGTCGCCCCGAGGATTCCTGCGAGGGCGCCGAACGCCGCGTACTGCGGACTGATCGCCGCATAGACGGTGACCCCGAAGCCGACGGCCGCCGGCAGGGCGACCAGCATGGCCGAAAAACCGCCCCAGAAGTCGCCGGAATGGCGCAGCCAGGTACCTGACAGTTCGCGCATCGCTCGCCTCCCCGAAACTTGTGCTTTCTTGTTGCGGCGCAGATTATAACTATACATCAGCGCATGCCCGCTGCGTCGCGTTAGCGCAGCCCGATGGCGTTCGCATCGACGGATCGGCGCACAGAGCGGACAATGCGCAACAGAAAACGGCAAAGTCCGCGTTTCCCTGCGCCGGCTCCTTGGCTGGCATCGAAACTTGTGTAATGCTGTAAGCTTGTGTTGTACCGCCCTTCGCCGTGGGCATGATTAGAGCGGAGGATCGCCAAAGAATTTTCTTATTGGAGTGGGACTGCAATGCCTGGAATAAAAAAAACTAAAGTCGACGGGGCCGCGTTTCGCGCCGAAGTCGACAAGGAACTGCTGCACTCGGTCGCCGCCGAACCGGCGACGGCGAACACCAAGGAACTGTACAAGGCCCTCTCGCTGGTCGCCCGTGACCAGCTCGCGCAGCGCTGGGTGCACACCCAGGTCGCCGACCGCAAGAAGAAGACGCGGCGGATCTATTACATGTCGATGGAATTCCTGATCGGGCGCACGCTGAACAACGCGCTCTCGGCGCTCGATCTGCGCGACAAGGCCGATGCCGCCTTCTCCGTCGCCGGCGGGCCGACGCTCACCGACGTCATCGAATGCGAACCCGACGCCGCGCTCGGCAATGGCGGCCTCGGCCGCCTGGCCGCCTGTTTCCTCGATTCGATGGCGACACTCGAGCTGCCGTCCTGGGGCTACGGCATGCGCTACGAATACGGCATGTTCGCGCAGTCGATCATCAACGGCGGCCAGGTCGAGCACCCGGATTCCTGGCTGGTCGACGGGACGCCGTGGGAATTTCCGCGCCCGGGCACGCACTTCACCGTGCGCTTCGGCGGCACCGCCGAACACCACGGCGAGTGGGCCGAATGGAACGCCGCCGAAGCCGTCGAGGCGCGCGCCTACGACTATGTCATTCCCGGCCATGGCACCGACCGGGTCAGCACGCTGCGCCTGTGGAAAGCCGGCGCGCCGGCGCAGATCGACTTGAATGCCTTCAACTCCGGCGACTACGCGCGCGCCGCGGAATTCAAGAACCGATTCGAAAACATTTCCTGGGTGCTCTACCCGAACGACAGCACGCCGGCCGGCCGCGAACTGCGCCTGCGTCAAGAATACTTCTTCGTCGCCGCCTCGCTGCAGGACATCCTCTTCCATCACCTCGAAGAGTGCGGCAGCCTGCACAACCTCGCCGACCAGGTGGCCATCCACCTCAACGACACGCACCCGGCGATCAGCGTCGCCGAACTGATGCGCCTGCTGTGCGACGATTACGGCATGCTGTGGAACGACGCCTGGAGCCAGTGCCAGCGCATCTTCTCCTACACCAATCACACGCTGATGCCCGAGGCGCTTGAGACCTGGCCGGTCGGCCTGATGCACTACCTCTTGCCGCGCCACATGCGCATCATCTACCGCATCAACCAGGAATTTCTCAACGAAGTCGCGCTGCGCTTCCCCGGCGATGCCGACCTGATCCGCCGCGTCTCGATCATCGACGACGCCGACGGCAACGAGGACAACAAGCGGGTGCGCATGTCGCACCTGTCGATCATCGGCAGCCATCGCATCAACGGCGTCTCGCAGCTGCATTCGGACCTGATGGTGCAGACCATCTTCGCCGATTTCGCCAAGCTCCACCCCGAACGCTTCCACAACAAGACCAACGGCGTCACGCCGCGCCGCTGGCTGGCGCAAGCGAACCCCGGTCTGGCCGGACTGCTCGACAGATC
>CAIXAY010000498.1 GCA_903917505.1 uncultured beta proteobacterium
AAGCGCGGCGGCCGCATCTGCCTGGCGGCGTTCACCGACAAGCCGGTACTCGTCGACATCGCTGCGCTGGTGCGCAACAACATCACGCTGTTCGGCATCCGCGGCGAGGGCAAGGGCGCCACGCATCGCGCCGCTTCGCTGATGGCGCAGAAGCGCTTCGACGCGAAGATCATTCATACCCATACGTTCACGCTCGACGAAGTCCCGACGGCGATCAAATATGCCCGCGAGCGCACCGACGACGCGATCAAAGTGGTGGTGAAGATTTCCCGATAGACCGTTAGCATCTCAAACCAATAACGAGGGAGCGGTGATGGAAAATTGTTCGATTTACAAATACGTGAAACTCGGGATCGTCCATTTCAAGGCTTATCCCGAGGCGACCACCGGCGAAGGTCCGATCGTCGAGACGCTGCGCAAGATCGTCGAAGACGATTTCTGGACGGCGGTCGAGGTCGGCTGGATGAAGGACCCCAAGGTCAGGAACGAGGCGCGCAAGCTCCTCGAAACCTCGCACATGGAAGTCTGCTACGCCAACCAGCCGCGCATGTTTACCGGCAAGCTCAACATCAACGCCTTCGATCCGGCCGAGCGCAAGAAAGCGATCAGCGCCATGAAGAACGGCGTCGATGAGGCCTTTCAACTCGGCGCGTCGTGCATGCGCGTGTTCTCGGGCAAGCATCCGGGCGAGGAGAAAAAAGAAGACGCCAAGAAAATCCTGATCGACTCCCTGCGCGAAATCTGCGAATACACCAACGAACAGGGGCCGATGGAAATCTACATGAAGGTGTTCGACTACGACATCGACAAGGCCTTCCTGATCGGTCATTTCCAGGATGCCGCCGACGTGACCGAGGTGCTGCACAAGGAGTTTGCCAACTTCGGCGTCCTCGCCGACCTGTCGCACTTTCCGCTGCTGCGCGAAACCCCCGAGTATGCGATTCCCTTGGTCAAGCAATACCCGATGCACTTCCACATCGGTAACTGCGCGTTCCGCGATCGTAAGCATCCGGGTTACGGCGACCTGCAACCGCGTTTCGGCATGCCGGGCGGTGAGATCGATACGCTCGACGTCCGAAATTATTTCCGCCTGCTGCTCGACCTGAATCTCCTCAATCCGGATAAGCGGCCGGTGCTCAGTGCCGAAGTAAGGCCGCTGCTTGCCGAGGAGACTTCCGAAGTGATCATTGCCAACACCAAGCGCGTCATCAAAGAAGCCTGGGCGATGGTGTAGGTGGAAGCGAAGCGATGCTGACCTTCGACGATTATCGGACGCCGACGACGCTGGGCGAAGCGCTGGAAATCCTGCAAGGGGTTGCCGGCGCGCGCATCGTCGCCGGGGCGACTGACCTCTTGCCGTGGGCGAGGGACGGGCGCGCCGGTGACGTTCATCTCGGTACCCTGGTCGATGTTTGCCGGATTCCCGAGTTGCAGGGCATCGCCCTGGCGGCAGGCGGTCGTGCGCGAATCCGCATGGGCGCGGCGACGACCATCTCGGCATTTCAGTACCACCCGCTGTTGCAAGTCCAGGCGCCGCTGCTCGGACACTGTGCCGCGTGGTTCGCCGACGGGCAGATCCGCGAGCAGGCGACGGTCGGCGGCAACCTGGTCAATGCTTCGCCAGCCGGCGATTCGCAGCCGGCGTTGCTGACCATGAATACGCACCTGACCCTGGCGCGCTTGGAAAACGGGAAAATTCTCGAGCGCACGCTGCCCTTGTCGGAGTTCATCGTCGGCCCCGGCCAGACGCGGCGCCAGCCACATGAAATCATGACGCAGCTCGAATTCGATGCTTTGCCCGAGCATGGTGCGGCGTTCGAAAAGGTCGGACACCGCCGTTCGATGGTCATCTCGACCGTGTGCCTGGCGGCGCTCGTCAAGCTCGATGCGGAACGTCGCCGGATCGAAGACGTGCGCATCGCCATCGGCGCGGTCGGGCCGGTGCCGCTGCGCCTCGACGACGTCGAGGACTTCCTCGCCGGTCAAGTGGCGACGGGCGCCAGCCTTCGCCAGGCGGCGCAAATGACCGTTGGCCGGGTGCGATCGCGCAGTCGGCAGACCTACCGCCGCGAGGTGCTGGTCAATTTCGTCGAACGCGCGCTCATCGACGCCCTGGCCCAGGCTGGATTGGCGGTGGCTCGCCTGCCCAAGGAGACCGCCCGTGTCTGAACAAGAAATCACTTCGCCGCCCGGCGACGGCCGGCACCCGATGACCGAAGTTACCGCGACGGTGAACGGCCGCAAGATCACCCGCAGCGTGCCCAATCATTACCGCCTGATCGACTTCGTTCGTGAAGAGCTCAAACTCACCGGCACCAAGGAGGGTTGCGGCGCCGGCGAGTGCGGCACCTGTTCGATGCTGGTCGATGGCAAGCTCGTCAAGAGCTGCATGATGCCGGTGCAAAAAATCCAGGGCGCAACGATCGAAACGATCGACGACCTAGACCGCGACCACGGCATGACGGTGGTCCAGCGCGCCTTCCACAAGTCGGGCGGCAGCCAGTGCGGTTACTGCATTCCGGGCATGGTGATGGCGGCCACCGCGACCCTGCGCCGCAACCCCGATGCCGGCATCGACCAGATCAAGGAGGGCCTGGGCGGGAATATTTGCCGCTGCACCGGCTATCAGAAAATCGTCGATGCCGTCGAACTGGCGCGCGACGTGCTCAACGGCAGCAAGCCCGAATCGGTGCTCGCCGAGGAAGAAGCAAGCACAAGCTTCGTCGGGCACAGCACGCGGCGCCTCGACGCCCCGGCCAAGGTCACCGGCGCGATCAAGTACGCCGCCGACATGTCGATGCCCAACATGCTGCATCTGCAGGTGCTGCGCAGCCCGCACCCGCACGCGCGCATCGTGCGCATCGACGCCGGCGCGGCGCGCGCCATGCCCGGCGTCGAATGCGTGATCACCAGCGACGATGTCCCCGGCATAGACAATTTCGGCGTGGCGATCGAGGACCAGCCGATCATGGCGCGCGGCGTGGTGCGCTATGTCGGCGAGGCGGTGCTCGCCGTGGCCGCTGAAACGCTGGACATCGCGCGCGCCGCGCTGCGCAGCATCCACGTCGAGTACGAGCTGTTGCCGGCGCTTTTCGACCCGCATCAGGCGATGGCCCCGGGTGCCGTGCAACTGCACGATTTCGCCGCGAACAATATCTGCAAGCACACCAAGATTCGCCGCGGCGACGTTGACGCCGGCTTGCGCGAAGCCGACCTGATCGTCGAGGAAAGCTATCAGACCGGGCAGATCGAGCATTCCTACCTCGAACCCGAAGCCGGATTGGCCTACCTTGAACCCGACGGCTGCGTCACGGTGCACTCGCCGAGCCAGAACATCACGCACCACCGGCATATGCTGGCCAAGATTCTCGGCCGGCCGATCAACAAGGTGCGCATGATCATGAGCACCGTCGGCGGTGGTTTCGGCGGCAAGGAGGACATGCTCTACCAGGGCATCCTGGCGCTCGCGGCGATCAAGGCGCGGCGGCCGGTGCGCTACGTGTTCACGCGCGAGGAGAGTTTCATCGCCAGCGCCAAGCGCCATCCGTTCAGGATCCAGTACACCATGGGCCTCAAGCGCGACGGCCGCATCACCACGACGCGCATGGTGATGGTTTCGGACGGCGGCGCCTACGCCATGTCCACGCCCTACGTGATGAACAAATCGGCGATGCTCGGGCCGGGGCCGTATGCCCTTGCCAATCTGTGGGTCGATGCCATCGGCGTTTATACCAACAATACGCCGAGCGGCGCGATGCGCGCCTTCGGCGGCTTCCAGGCGGAGTTTTCGACCGAGGCGCATCTTGATTTGTGCGCCGAGCGTCTGGGCATGGACCCGGTGGCCCTGCGCATGGTGAACCTGATGCGCGACGGCGCGACGACGCACACGCGGCAACAACTCGATCGCGTGCTGGCGACCGAGTGCCTGGCCGCGGTGGTGGCCGCCGCGGGCTGGGACGCCGGCGTGCCTTACCGCCAGGGGGCGGGCCAGGCGCCGCGCAGGGATCTCGATGGTCCGGGCACACGCCCGCCGTGTACGCTCGGCACGCAGCGTGCGGCGCCAGGTGCCGTGGCGCCGGCCGGCAGCGTCGCCGCAGAACTGGAGCAAACGCCATGAAACATCGTGGACGCGGGGTCGCCTGCGGCTGGTTCGGCATCGCCCGCACGGCGGCCATGGACAGGGCGGCGGTGTGGGTCGAACTCGACGACGGCGGAACGGTGAAGATCGCCACCGGCGTCACCGAGATCGGCGAAGGCATACTCACCGGCGTGTGCCAGATCGCCGCGCAGGAAATGGGCGTGCGGCCGGAAGACATCGTCCTTGCCGACAACGACACGGCGCGTGTTCCGGAAGGCGCGCACGCCGGTGCGTCGCGCCAGTCCTACATGATCGGCAACGCCGTGGCGATCGGCTGCCGCGAGGCCTTCGGCAAGTTTCGCGTGGCGATGGGTGCCTATTGGGGCGTGACGCCGGGCAGCATCGAGGCGTTCGCCGGCGAGGTCTGGGTCGAAGGCTCGCCGAGCAAGCGCATGAGCATGGCGCACGCGGCGCATGTGCTGAAGAAGGAAGCCGGCGTGGTCATCGTCGGTAGCGGCCTGTTCACCTCGCACCATGGCGGGCTCGATCCGGAAACCGGCGAAGCGACGCCCTGGCAGAGTTACGTCTTCGGCGCGCAAATCGCCGAGGTCGAAGTCGACGACGACACCGGCGAGGTCCAGGTGCTCGGCGTCTGGGCGGCGCACGACGTCGGCCGCGTGATCAATCCGCAACAGGTCGAAGGCCAGATCGAAGGCGCGGTGGTGATGGGCGTCGGCCATGCGCTGATGGAAGAATATACGCAGGTCGACGGACAAACGACGACGCCCGGTTTTGCCAAGTACATCCTGCCGACCGCGCTCGACAGTCCGCAGGTCACCTCGGTGCTGATCGACGAGCCCGACCCGAAGACGCCGCTCGGGGTCAAGGGCATCGGCGAACCCGCATTGACGCCGACGGCGCCGGCGATCATCAACGCCATATACGATGCCGTCGGGGTGCGCATGACGCGCATGCCGGCGACGCCCGAACGCGTGCTCGAAGCCTTGCGGCAAAAGCGGGCGGCGCGGACCGAAACAGTGCGCGCCGAGGACTGCCTGGCGCAAGCGGTGGCGCGCGACTGAAAGTCGCCGCGCCGCGCAGCGGCTCGGCCGCAACGACGAAATTCTGACAAGGCGCGCAGCAGCGTGCGAGGGAGTGAAAATGAACCAGGCGAGGGACCTGCCCGTCATCGGGCAAGCAGGGAGCGCCGGCCAGCAGGCCCGCGCCAGGGCGATTGCCGCTGCCGGCGGCCTGCAGGCGGCGCTGGATAGCGGGCTGTTGCCCAGACAGGTCGACGTCTCGCTCTGCGAAGGGCTGGTGCTCGGCCTGCTGCGCCAGGGCGTGAGCAAATATCTGGCGATATTCGGACACGGTTCGACCGATCTCGGTGAAGTGCTGCGCGTCTATACCGACGCCGGCGTGACCCGCGTGTTCAACTTCCGCAACGAAGTCGAGATGGCCCACGCCGGCACCGCGCTGGCCTGGGTCTATGGCGAAACCTGTGCGGTGGTGACTTCGATCGGGCCGGGCGCTTTGCAGGCACTCGTCGGTTCGCTCGCCGCGGCGTCCAACGGCGTCGGCGTGTATCACATCTACGGCGATGAGACGACGCACGGCGAAGGCTACAACATGCAGCAGATCCCCAAGCCGCAGCAGCATCTCTACGGGCAAATGACCGCGCTGATGGGACAGTCCTACGTGCTGCACACGCCGCAAGCCCTGCGCGACGCGCTGCGCCGCGGCACGCAGTGCGTGCACCACCCGGTCAAGGCCGGGCCTTTTTATTTGCTGCTGCCGCTCAATACCCAGCCGCAGGTGATCGAAGCCTTGAACCTCGCTGCCCTGCCCGAGCGGCTCAAACTGCCGCGCACCGGCGTCGCCGACGAGCCGGCCATCGCCCGGGCGGCGGCGCTGATTCGCGGCTACCGCCGCATCGTCATGAAAGTCGGCGGCGGCGGCCGCGCCTTTGCCGCGCAAGTGCGCACCCTGGCCGAAGCCAGCGGGGCCGCGGTGGTGTGCTCGCCGGGCTCGACCGGCGTGCTGCCCGACGCGCATCCGCAGAACATGCACGTCGGCGGCAGCAAGGGCTCGATCAGCGGCAACCACGCGATGGAAAACGGCGAATTGCTGATCGTCATCGGTTCGCGCGGAGTGTGCCAGGCCGATTGCTCGGGGGTCGGCTACCCGAATGTGCGGGCGGTGATCAACATCAACGCCGATCTTGCCGACGTTGCGCACTACAACGCGACGCTGGCGCTGCAGGGCGACATCGGTGCGGTCATCGAGCAATTGCTGCGCGCCTTGCCGCCAGTCAGCAAGTCGCCCGTGGCCAGCCAGGCCTGGCTCGCTGAATGCGCCACGAAGAAAGCGCAATGGAAAGCGCTGCTGGACGAACGGCAATCGGCGCCGCCGCTGCTCGATCCGGTCTGGCAACGTCCGGTCCTGTCGCAGCCGGTGGCGATCAAGGTCGTGTGCGATTTCGCCAAGGCGATTTCGGCGCTCAAGTTTTTCGACGCCGGCGACGTGCAGGCCAACGGTTTTCAGACCGTTGAAGACGACCGGCCCTTCGAGACCTATACCGAGACCGGCGCCTCCTTCATGGGATTTGCCGTTTGCGCGTTGACTGCCGCCGCGGTGGCGGGCCGTCCGCGTTACGGTATCGCGTTCACCGGCGACGGCTCGTTCATGATGAATCCGCAGGCGTTGATCAGCGCCGTCGAGCACGGCGCCAAGGGCATGATCGTCGTTTTCGACAACCGCCGCATGGCGGCCATCTCGGGCCTGCAGCAAGCGCAATACGGCATCGACTTTCGGACCAATGACACGGTGGCGGTTGACTATGTGCGATTGGCTTCCAGCGTCGCCGGCGTCAAGGCGGTGTTCGGCGGCGATAGCGTGCAAGGGCTGCAAGCCGCGCTGCAGGAAGCGCACGCGCACGATGGCCTGTCGCTGGTGCACGTTCCGGTCTATGCCGGCGCCGCGCCCGAAGGCGGGCTCGGCGCCTACGGTTCGTGGAACGTCGGCAACTGGTGCGCCGACGTGCAGCGCCGCTACGGCAATTCCGATATTTGATTCACGGCAGCAAATGACATAAAGCGCTAAGACTTTTATGCAAATTACATTGTGCAACATCATGGGGAGCAAACATCATGTCAACGATTGCGGCAACACTTGACGATTCAAAAGGAAGCACGCTGTCTCATGCTAGCGACAGGAAGAAACTGGTCTGTCTGTTCATCGGCCTGGCGGTCCTCGGCCTCGCGCTGATCGTTCCGGTTCCGGCCGGCCTGAAGCCGGTCGCCATCTACACGGTGGGCGTCATGGCGGCGACGGTCTTCTGGTGGATCACCGAGGCGATGCCGGTGCCGGTGACGGCGCTGATGGTGCCGGTGCTGCTGCATGTGATGGGCATCGTGCCGCTCAACAAGGCGATCACCCAGAGCTTCGGCGACGGCATGGTGCCTTTTTTGATCGGCGTGCTGGTGCTTTCCGTGGCGCTGACGCAATCGGGCCTCGGCAAGCGCATGACCTATCTGCTGTTGTCCTTGTCGGGTGTCAAGGTCAGCCGCGTGGTCGGCATCTTTCTGTTCTTTTCCTACGCCGTCTCGATGTTCATCACCGACGTGGCGGTGGTGGCGATGATGCTGCCGATCACGATTTCGCTGCTCAGGTCGGCCAACGCCGAGCCCGGCAAGAGCAACTTCGGCCGCGCCATGATGATGGCCATCATGTTCGGGTCGACGCTGGGCGGCATCGCCACGCCGTCGGGCGTTTCGGCGAACATCATCGCCATCGGCTTCCTGGCGCGCAATGCCCACATCGATATCTCCTTCCTGCAATGGACGATGATCGCCACGCCGATTTCGCTGGCGATTGCCTTCGTGGCGTGGGGACTGATCATGCGCCTGTTCAAGCCCGAGTTTTCCGAGCTGCCCTTCGGCAAGGATTACATCACGCAGCAACTCAAGGAGATGGGCAGCTGGAAAACGACCGAAGTGTCGACGCTGATCGTTTTCCTGATCGCTATTGTCCTATGGCTGATCAGCGAATGGGTCAAGATCCCGATCGCCCTGGTCTCGCTGCTGCTGATCGGCCTGCTGGCTTTCCCGAAATACGGCGCGATCAGCAACTGGCGTTCGATCGAGACGGCGATGGAGTGGGGCGCGCTGCTCTTGGTGGTCGGCGGCGTATGCCTGGGAATCGCCTGCACCGATAGCGGCCTCGCCAAATGGGCCGCAGAAAACCTGCTCGCGCCGATGGCCGCGCTCCCCGCACAGTTGCAGCCGATGGCCGTGACCCTACTCGTCGCCGTCGATTCGCTCGGTTTCTCAAGCTTCGGCGCGGCCGCTTCGGTAAACATTCCTTTCGTCATTTCCTACGCCCAGCAGCACGGCTTGCCGGTGATGACGCTGGTGCTGGCGACGGCCTTCGCTTCGTCCACCCATTTCATCCTGGTGACCGAAAGCCCGTCCTTTGTGTTGCCCTACGCCTACGGCTACTTCAGTTTCAAGGACATGTTCAAGATCGGCTTCATCCTGACCCTGGTCAGCGCGCTGGTGATCGGTGTTGGGCTCGTCCTGTTCGGCATGCCCAGCGGCCTGCCGCTAGCCGGATAAGAATTGTCGTCCCGGAGAAAGAACGTCACCCCGGAATGCTTGAGTCCGGGCCCGGGACCCAGGATGTGCGCCAAAACCCTGGATTCCGGCGTTAGCCGGAATGACAACGCGGCGATCGCCTATTCGAACTCGATGATGACCTGATCGACCGCCAGGCTTTCTCCGGCCTGCGCAACAATCATCCGTACGCGGCAATCCTTTTCGGCCTTGAGAACGTTCTCCATCTTCATCGCCTCGATCACCGCGAGCTTCTCGCCGGCTCTGACCTGCTGCCCGACATGAACGCAAACCTCGCGCAACAGTCCGGGCATCGGCGAGAGCAGGAACTTGGAAAGATCGGGCGGCACCTTGACCGGCATCATCGCCAGCAGGCGGTCGGCCTTGGCGGTCATGACCACGGCCTTGACCTGCTTGCCGAAGTGGCTGATGCGATAGTCGAGCCCGGCGCGTTCGAGCTGCATGCAGATCGGCTTGTCGTTGCAGCTGCCGCGGAAGACGAGATCACGGAACAGCCAGTCGGAGACGATGGCGTAGCGCTTTTCGCCGCAAGTGATCGCATAGCCGCCGGCGATCGCCTCGATGACGACCGGGTAGTTTATGCCCTCCATGACGACCACCCAGTTCTTGCCGACCTTGCGCTCGTGCCCGGGCATCTGGCTGCTGATCTTCACCGCGCGGTCGATGTAGCGGCGCCGCGCGAAAGCGGCGACGGCGGCGAGCAGGCCAAGATCCTCATGCGGCACCTCCGCGGCGACGAAGCCGTGCGGGTATTCGTCGGCGATGAAAGCGGTGGTGAACAACCCGGAGACGAAGCGCGGATGCTGCATCAGCGCCGCCTGGAATGGGATGTTCGAGGCGACGCCGCGAATGAAGAAGGCATTGAGCGCGTCGCGCATGGCCTCGATGGCCTGCTGGCGGCTATCGCCGTGACAGATCAGTTTGGCGATCATCGAGTCGTAATGCATCGAGATCTCGCCGCCCTCATAGACGCCGGTGTCGATGCGCACGCTATCGGCGATCGCTGCCGGCGGCTGGAAGCGCACCAGGCGCCCGGTCGACGGCAGGAAACTGCGGTAAGGATCTTCGGCGTTGATGCGGCACTCGACGGCCCAGCCCCTGGGCTTGATCTCGCTCTGCGCGAAGGGCAGCTTCTCGCCGGCGGCGACGCGAATCATCAGTTCGACGAGGTCGACGCCGGTGATCATCTCGGTGACCGGATGCTCGACCTGCAAGCGCGTGTTCATTTCGAGGAAGTAGAAGGACTTGTCGGCGCCGACGACGAACTCGACCGTGCCGGCGCTCTGGTAACCGACCGCCCGGGCCAGCGCCACGGCCTGCTCGCCCATGGCCCGGCGTATCGCGCCGTCGATGAAGGGCGAGGGCGCTTCCTCGATGACCTTCTGGTGGCGGCGCTGGATCGAGCACTCGCGCTCGAGCAGGTAGAGGGTGTTGCCGTGCGCATCGGCAATGATCTGGATCTCGATGTGGTGCGGACCCTCGATGAATTTCTCGATGAACAGGCGATCGTCGCCGAAGCTCGCCAGCGCTTCGTTGCGGCACGAGGCGAAACCCTCGGCGGCCTGGGCGTCGTCGTAGGCGATACGCAAGCCCTTGCCGCCGCCGCCCGCCGAAGCCTTGATCATCACCGGATAACCGATGCCGCGGGCAATCTCGACGGCGCGTGCGGCGTCGGCGATGGCCTCGTTGTGACCGGGGATGGTGTTGACGCCGGCGGCGATCGCCAGCTTCTTCGAAGCGATCTTGTCGCCCATCGCGCCGATCGATTCGTGCTTGGGGCCGATGAAGACGATGCCGTTCTCTTCGAGCCGCCGCGAGAACTCCGCATTCTCGGACAGGAAGCCGTAACCCGGGTGGACGGCCTGGGCGCCGGTCTCCTTGCAGGCGGCGATGATCTTGTCGATCGAAAGGTAGGACTCCCGGGCGGCGGCCGGGCCGATGCATACGGACTCGTCGGCGCTCAGCACGTGCAGTGAGTCGCGGTCCGCCTCGGAGTAGACGGCGACGGTGGCAATTCCCATTCGGCGCGCGGTCTTGATGACCCGGCAGGCGATCTCGCCGCGGTTGGCGATCAGTATTTTATTGAACATGGAGGGCGCTCATGTGCGATTTCATAAGGGAATGTTGCCGTGCTTGCGCCACGGATTCTCGAGCTTCTTGTCGCGCAGCATGGCCAGCGAGCGGCAGATGCGCTTGCGCGTCTCGTTCGGCATGATGACGTCGTCAATGAAGCCGCGGGCGCCGGCGACGAAGGGGTTGGCGAACTTGGCCTTGTACTCGGCTTCGCGTTTGGCGAGCTTTTCCGGGTCGCCCTTCTCCTCGCGGAAGATGATTTCAACCGCGCCTTTCGGGCCCATGACGGCGATCTCGGCCGACGGCCAGGCGAAGTTCACATCGCCGCGCAGGTGTTTCGACGCCATCACGTCGTAGGCGCCGCCATACGCCTTGCGCGTGATCACGGTGATTTTCGGGACCGTGCATTCGGCATAGGCATAAAGCAGCTTGGCGCCGTGCTTGATGATGCCGCCATATTCCTGGGCGGTCCCGGGCATGAAGCCGGGGACGTCGACGAAGGTCACCACCGGGATGTTGAAGGCATCGCAGAAACGCACGAAGCGCGCTGCCTTGGTTGAACTCTTGATGTCCAGGCAGCCGGCCAGAACCAGCGGCTGGTTGGCGACGATGCCGACCGGCGAGCCGTCCATGCGGCCGAAGCCGATGACGATGTTCTTGGCGTAATCGGGCTGTAGTTCGAAGAAATCCCCGTCATCGACCGTCTTGATGATCAGTTCCTTGATGTCGTAGGGTTTGTTGGCGTTGTCCGGGACCAGGGTATCGAGCGAAAAATCGAGGCGGTCGGCCGGATCCTGCGCCGGCAACGTCGGCGGCTTTTCGCGGTTGTTGCCGGGCAGGAAGCCGATGAAGCGGCGCATGATCATCAGCGCCTCGACATCGTTTTCGAAAGCCAGGTCGGCGACGCCGGAGCGGCTCGTATGGCTGACCGCGCCGCCGAGCTCCTCGGCGGTCACATCCTCGTGCGTCACCGTCTTGACGACTTCCGGGCCGGTGACGAACATGTAGGACGAATCCTTGACCATGAAAATGAAGTCGGTCATCGCCGGGCTGTACACCGCGCCGCCGGCGCACGGGCCCATGATCAGCGAGATCTGCGGAATCACCCCGGATGCCAGCACGTTGCGCTGAAAGACGTCGGCATAGCCGCCGAGCGAGGCGACGCCTTCCTGGATGCGCGCGCCGCCCGAGTCGTTGAGGCCGATCAGCGGCGCCCCGACCTTCATCGCATGGTCCATCAGCTTGCAGATTTTCTCGGCGTGGGCTTCCGACAGCGAACCGCCGAACACGGTGAAATCCTGCGAGAAAACGAACATCAGCCGGCCGTTGATCGTCCCGTAGCCGGTGACCACGCCGTCGCCCGGAACCGATTGTTCGGCCATGCCGAAATCGGTGCACCGGTGTTCCTTGAACATGTCCCACTCTTCGAAGGAATCGGCGTCGAGCAAGAGTTCGATGCGTTCGCGCGCCGAGAGCTTGCCCTTGGCATGCTGGCTGGCGATACGCTGCTGCCCGCCACCGAGGCACGCGGCGTCGCGTTTCTCGGCGAGCTGGGTAATGATGTCGTGCATTTGGCATCCCCTCCCTGGTTGATCCAGGGTGAGTAGGATGCGCGAAGCCGGTCAATCGTGCAAGCTGTCCAGCAATTTATTTGCCGCGGCGCCGGGCGTCGTGCGCCCTCCGGCGACATCGGCGAGCAAGCCGGGCAAGGCCGCATGCACCAGCGGGTGGGCGCGGAAATAATGACGCAGGCCGGAGTCGATCAGGCTCCACATCCAGTTGACCGCCTGGTGCCGGCGCTTGCCTTCGAATTCTCCGGTGGCGGACATCGCCGCCTGATAGCGCTCGATCTCGGCCCAGAACTCGGGGATGCCGCGCTTGGCCAGGGCGCTGACGGTGAGCACCGTCGGCCGCCAGTTGGGGCTGGCCGAGCGCAGCATGGTCAGCGCCGTGCGCATTTGCACCTTGGCGAATTCGGCGGCGCGCGCGTCGATGTCGGCCTTGTTGTAGACGATCAGGTCGGCGATCTCGACGATGCCTTTCTTGATCGCCTGCAGGTCGTCGCCGGCGTTGGGCAGCTGCAGCAGGACAAACGCATCGACCATGCCGGCAACCGTCGTTTCCGACTGGCCGACCCCGACCGTCTCGACGATGATGACGTCAAATCCGGCGGCCTCGCAGACCAGCATCGCCTCGCGCGTCTTGTCGGCGACGCCGCCGAGCGTGCCGGCCGAGGGGCTGGGGCGGATGAAAGCGGCTTCCTGCTGGCAGAGCAGTTCCATGCGCGTCTTGTCGCCGAGGATGGAACCGCCGGATACCGAAGAAGACGGATCGACGGCGAGCACGGCGACGCGCTTGCCGTTTTCAATCAGATGGATGCCGAGGGCTTCGATGAAGGTCGATTTGCCGGCACCGGGCGCGCCGGAGATGCCGACGCGTATGGTCTTGCCGGTGTGCGGCAAGAGCGCCGCCAGCACCTGCTGCGCGCGCGCCTGATGGTCGTCGCGCGTCGATTCGATGAGGGTGATGGTCTTGGCCAGCGCGCGCCGGTTCTTGGCCAGAACGCCGTCGACCAGCGACTGGTCGGCAGCGGCAAGCGGCACATCGGGCGTGCAGGTCACGTCCATGAGGAATCCTTAAAAACTCGGTACGAAACCACAACGGGCACGACGGGCACGACGAAGAACGGATAAAAATCCAATCTCTCTTCCGTCGTGCACGCTGTGCCCGTCGTGGTTAACTGCTTTTTCTACTTATGCCCCTGCACTCAGGCGACGGCCTTGGCGCGCGCCTTGCGGATTTCAGCGAGCACCGTCGTGGCCGAATCCTCGATCCGTGTTCCCGGCCCGAAAATGGCTTTGGCGCCGGCCTTGAACAGGTAATCGTAATCCTGCGGCGGGATCACGCCGCCGGCGAAGACGATGATGTCGTCGGCGCCCTGGTCCTTGAGCGCCTGAACGAGTTCCGGCAGCAAGGTCTTGTGGCCGGCGGCCAGCGACGAAACGCCGATCGCGTGAACATCGTTCTCGACGGCAAGACGGGCAGCTTCAGCGGGCGTCTGGAAGAGCGGACCGACGTCGATGTCGAAACCGAGATCGGCAAAAGCCGTGGCCACCACCTTGGCGCCGCGGTCGTGTCCGTCCTGGCCGAGCTTGGCGATCATGACGCGCGGCCGGCGGCCTTCCTCTTCGCTGAACTTCTCGATGTCGGCCTTGAGGCTTTCCCAGCTGCTGTTGCCTTCGACGACTGCGCCGTAAACGCCCGACACCGTCTGTTGCGTGGCGCGGAAGCGGCCGAAGACCTTCTCCAGCGCGTCGGAGACTTCGCCGACCGAGGCGCGCGCGCGTACCGCCTTGACGGTGAGGTCGAGCAGGTTGCCCTGGCCGCTCCTGGCGCATTCGGTCAGCGCCTCGAGCGCCTTCTGCACGGCGGCGCCGTCGCGGCTGGCGCGGATCTTCTTGAGGCGAACGATCTGCGAATCACGCACGGCGGCGTTGTCGATGTCGCGGAACTCGAGCGCGTCTTCCTTGGCGAGCTTGTACTTGTTGACGCCGACGATGACGTCCTTGCCCGAATCGATGCGCGCCTGCTTGTCGGCGGCGCAGGCTTCG